>JAFQRU010000029.1 GCA_017409915.1 Clostridia bacterium | reverse complement strand
GTTGTTATGGGCGATAACAATGAGCATAGAGCAGATATTTATACATTAACCCATGTAATAGAATTACAATATAGTTCTATTGATATACGCGATGTGATTGAAAGAAATAAATTCTATAATAACATAACAGATAATAGAGTCATATGGATTATCAATGTATATAAAGCACAAAAAGATAAACGTATTTTAACAAATTTAGATCCAAATAATAAACATCAATTTTTTATTAAATGGAAACATCCAAAATTATGGGTTCTTGATATATGCCGCTATAATAGTAATCATATTTTCTTAGATATAAGTCCAACATCTAAAAATTTAATTAAAATATGGTATCACAATGGACAACTATATGGGAGCTGGTTTTCTAAAGAGGCCTTTTATGATAAGTATCTCGCTCATGTAGGAAATGGTAAAAATGAATTTTTAACTTCAATCAAAAATATCAATATTAACGATTATATATAGCGATTTATGTGTGAATCATATTATTGTTCACAATCTCCGTCGCCCTGTGTTTGATATTATTCATCCTACTAACCCACTCCATCTGATTTCCTGCTTTAAGCTGTTCTGTGACATTCTCTTTTTCAGCAAGTTGTTTAATAAGGGTGTTATACATTTCTTTAGCTTGTTTATCCACGTCAACAAGATAATTGTATAATTTATCTGTCATAAGCAATGTGGTATAAAGCGGGGACTTATATTTTTTGATATACTCAAAATGTCTTTGTCCCCATATTCCAATCTCTTGTTCGCACTCATTCAACTTGAGGCAGGGCAGATAATAATCACCTACAAGCTGATAATGCAATCCGTTCTTTTCGTCATAAATAAATTTTTTCATTGTTATTTTCCTTTCAAATTTTATTACGGAACAGATACCCCTGCTGTGACTTACATATTTTTATAAACAAAAACAGCCCGAAGATGCTTTTAACATCTTCGGGCTGCACAATTTTGTGCATTGATTGGCGTAAGTTTGGCGTAAACGGCTTAAACCAGCTCAATTTCAACCTGTAAAATTGTTACGATTCAGCCTTAAAACACCGCATTTGCATAGATTATAAAACTAATTATTTATCCAGTGGTTTCATTGTTGGGAACAGCAGTACATCTCTGATACTGCTGGAGTCTGTTAGCAGCATTACAAGTCTGTCCAGACCAAAGCCCAGGCCGCCTGTAGGTGCAAGGCCGTATTCCAGTGCTGTCACATAGTCGTAGTCAACCTGTGCTCTTGTGTTTGGTTCCAGTGCTTTTCTGTCTGCAACCTGTTTTTCAAAACGTGCGCGCTGGTCGATCGGGTCGTTAAGTTCGCTGAATGCGTTGCCGAACTCTGTTGCGTTGATAAAGTATTCAAAGCGTTCTGTGAAAGCAGGGTCTTCCGGTTTGCGTTTTGCAAGCGGGCTGATTTCCACAGGGTAGTCGTAGATGAATGTTGGCTGGATAAGGTTTTCTTCTACATAAGCATCAAAGAATTCTGCAATGATTGCGCCTTTGCTTGGAACTTCCGGCAGTTCAACATTGTGCTGTTTTGCAACTGCGATTGCTTCTTCGTCTGTTGCAATCAGGTCAAAGTCAACGCCGCTGTATTTTTTAACAGCTTCCTTCATTGTCATTCTTTCCCAGTGGCCAAGGTTGATTGTGTTGCCCTGATATGGAATTTCCAGTGTGCCGCAAACCTTCTGTGCCACTGTTTTCATCATATCTTCAACAAGGTCCATCATGCCGTTGTAGTCTGTGTATGCCTGATACAGCTCGATGGATGTGAATTCAGGGTTGTGTTTTGTGTCCATACCTTCGTTGCGGAAGATACGGCCAACTTCGTAAACCTTGTCAAAGCCGCCAACGATAAGGCGTTTGAGGTAAAGTTCTGTTTCGATGCGCAGAACCATATCCATATCCAGTGTGTTGTGGTGTGTGTAGAACGGTCTTGCGGAAGCGCCGATTTCGATTGGGTTGAGGATTGGTGTGTCAACTTCAAGGAAGCCGCGGTTGTCAAGGAATTCGCGCAGTGTGCGGAGAATGAGGCTGCGTTTTACAAATGTATCCTTAACTTCAGGGTTTACGATAAGGTCAAGTTCTCTCTGACGGTATCTTGTATCCTGGTCTTTGAGGCCGTGGAATTTTTCAGGAAGCGGAAGCAGGGATTTTGAGAGAAGTTCGATTGCTTTTACGCGGATGGAAACTTCGCCGTGTTTTGTGCGGAAAACTTCGCCTGTTACGCCTGCGATATCGCCGATGTCCCATGTGCATACTTCTTTGAAGTAGTCAGGGCCCAATGCGTCCTGGCGGAGATAAAGCTGGATTTTGCCGCTGTTGTCTCTCAAATCCATAAATGCAGCTTTGCCCATAACGCGTTTGGACATAATACGACCTGCAAGGCTTACTGTTTTAACTTCCTCTGCTTCGTCGTCAAAGCTGTCCACTTCTGTTTTTGCATAGCTTGTAACATTGAACTTTGTCTTTGCAAAAGGGTCCTGGCCTTTTTCCTGCAAAGCCTTGAGCTTGTCACGGCGAACCTGCAGAATTTCGCTTAAAGAAACTTCGTTTTCAACTTCAATGTTCGGATTTTTCTGTTCCATTTTGTTCTCCTTGTTTATTTTATCTGAATTGTGTTTATAGCTTTTCAATGGCGGAATATGTATGCGGACATACTATTCCATATTATATTTATTTTATCATAAATTGCGGCGGTGCACAATACGGCACAGCAACAAAAAAAGAGGCAGAACGCCTCTTTTTAATGTAAACATTGGATAATATACCCTTTATACAGCGGTGCAGATTAGTCAACTGCTTTAATTGTAAGCTGCATTGTTGCGCCTGTAGGAAGGCTTACTTCAACAACATCGCCTGCCTTGTGGCCGATGAGAGCAGCGCCGATTGGGGAATCTGTGCTGATTTTGTTGTTGAACGGGTCAAATTCTGTTGCGCCAACGATATCGTATTCTTCTTCAAAGTCGTCTTCGTCCACAACTGTAACGTGGCTGCCAACATTGATACCGTGTGCCTGCATATCTTCTTTATTTACAATTTTTGCGTGTTTGAGTGTGTATTCAAGCTCGTTGATTTTCTGTTCTACAAGGCCCTGTTCGTTTTTTGCTTCATCATATTCGCTGTTTTCGGAAAGGTCACCGAAGCCACGAGCCACTTTGATTTTTTCTGCTATTTCAGCTCTTTTTTCACTCTTGAGGTAGTCGAGTTCTTTAACAAGGTCATCATAGCCTGCCTGGGTCAATAAAATTTCTTTACTCAATTTTAAAATCTCCTTTTTCATAGCAGCGGTGCGTGTTTTCACAAACGGGCACAGCCGTGCGCTCTTTTTAAGCTTAAAATAGTATATAGATAAAAGTATAAATTGTCAATAACTTTCACGGATTTTCCTTGGAAAATCAAGGTTTTTTCACCTTTTACCCAATAAATTATATGCGCTTTGCAGTGGAATATTCCAGCGGGTAATATTTTTTGAAAAGTTTATATTTTTCTGCTGAATTTATATTTTACACCGTCAGGTCGCAGTGTGCACATTGCGGGAAATGCCGGTTTCTGCAATACTGCTGTCCTTTTCATATTCAAGGATATATTTTTTAATAAGCATATTTATCTGGCTGTTGACACTTCTTCCGCTGTCTGCCGAAACAGCTTTAAGTTTTTCAAAAATCTCTTTATCAATCCTGAGTGAAAAATGCTTTTTATCCATATCCGTCACCTTGCATAATATTTATGCTTTTATGGTAACACAGACATCATTTTCTGCATATTGCGGAGATATTCACAACAGTGGCAGGGATTATAAGTCGTCAGTGTGTATGCCGACCTGTTAAAATGCTTTTGACCGCAAAAGTCTTTTTATCCTTATGGATGTTACTTTTGTGACCAAAAGTAAGAACCATGAAGCTACGCTTCAGAACCTTGAAATGCAAGATTAATTTTGTGTTCTATCCACAAAAGAAATTTGCATTATAATCCAAAAGTCCCGCTGATTGCGACGCAGCGGACCCACGCGGGAATATGAACCATATTGCCGCCTATGCCGTATAGCGCTACCGCGTGCAAATGTCCGCACGCAACGCGCCCGTATCAAAGCGAGTTTCGCGGCGATACATATTGTTTATAAGAAGGGGCTCTGCCCCTTCATTACACATCCCCGATTGATATTCGGGAGCTCCGCTCCCAAACCCTTGGAGGTATCTTTATAAAGTATTAAATGCTGACAGCAAAAAAGACCCACATATTTGTGAGCCTTCTTTGCCGGTTAAAAGTAAAAGGGAGTTGTTTTTTATTCTTCGTCGTATTTAACGTTGATAAATTCTTTAGCTTCTGCGATTACTTTTTCTTCAAG
>JAFQRU010000028.1 GCA_017409915.1 Clostridia bacterium | reverse complement strand
GTGGTAATTATTTGTTTTGATGTTTCCGCAGTTTTCATAGAGTTTACTCATGGTATCGGCGTGTGCATCAAAAATCTTGTAACCCACTAATAATTCACTCCAAACGCATCCTCAATATGCTCTATTTTTTCAAAATAAAACTCTCCATCCTTTAAACAGCCATAGACCTCAATAACATCAAACCGAAAGCCTGTGTCAGGATTTTTCTCATTTATATATCTTGTTGCAGTTTCAATAAGTTTCTTTCTTTTTTTCAAATCAACCGCTTCTGCCGGAGTGCCAAAATCTTCATTCTGTCTTGTCTTAACCTCAATAAAAACCGTAGTTTTATCCTTTAAGGCGATTATATCTATTTCGCCCTTTCCCGCCGTAAAATTCTTGTCTAAGATCTTATATTTTTTCTTTTTAAGGTAATTTGTGGCGATATCCTCGCCCATGTTTCCAACAAGTTTTTTATACATATTCATTATGCTTTCCCCAAAACCTTATCTGTCATAAAGGACTTTCTGTGGACCTTAGTTACTCCGAATTTTTGTATAGCTTCCATGTGCGCCTTTGTCCCGTAGCCTTTGTGCTTTGCAAAGCCATACTCAGGATATTCTTTATCAAGTTCCACCATAAGTCTGTCTCGGCTTACCTTTGCCAGAATAGATGCCGCCGCAATTGTCTGAGATTTCGCATCGCCTTTTACTATATATGTATATGGAATATCAAAGGGAATGTTATCATTTCCGTCAATTAAAACATGCTCAGGAGATACCCCAAGATTTTTAACCGCGTCAGCCATAGCCTTATGTGTTGCTTGTCTTATATTTATTTCATCAATTATATCGGGATATACAAACTGAATTGAATAAGCAACTGCGTTCTCCTTTATCTCGTCAAAAAGCAAATCTCTCTTCTTTTCAGTGAGCTTTTTAGAGTCGTTTACCCCCTCTATAATAAGGCCTTTGGGAAGAATAACTGCCGCCGCACAAACAGGACCTGCAAGAGGTCCTCTTCCTGCTTCATCCACACCTGCAATGAGGATTTTCCCTTCTTTGTAAAATTTTTCTTCAAACTCTAACATAACTTTTATCCTCCATAAAAAATGCCGACATAAGTCGGCATTTCGTTATTTATACATAGATGGTTTTTCAAGAGAAATATTGCCGATTTTTGCACTCCTGAAATCGTCCAGAATAAGATTTGAAGCGCGTAACATATCAACATTACCTCCTGATACAATACAGCCTCTTTTTCTGCCGATTAATTCAAGAAGTTCATAGCTTTCAATCTCGTCAAATCCTTCGTCAAGCTTATATCTTTCCTGAAGATTTTCAGGATAATTCTTTTTAAGATAATCAACAAGATAAAAAGCAAGTTCTTCAATATCCATTATTTCATCTTTTATTCCGCCGGTAAATGCAATTCGCATAGCCGCATCTTTATCCTCAAACTTAGGCCAGAGGATACCGGGAGTATCCAAAAGTTCGTACTTTCCTGCTATTCTTATCCATTGTTTAGCCTGAGTAACACCGGGTCTGTTTCCCGTTTTTGTTGCCGCTCTTTTGGAAAGCTTATTTATAAATGAAGATTTCCCTACATTAGGAATCCCGGCAACCATCATTTTAACGGCATGTCTTTGAATTCCTCTTTCTTTATCTTTGCGGAATTTTTCCGCCAGAACCTTTTCAATTTCACGGTCAATCCCTGTTATCCCTTGTCCGCTCAGACTGTTTATTTCAACAGCCGAAATTCCTTTTTGTTTAAACCAGGAAATCCATTGTTTGTTGGTTGCGCTATCCGCCATATCGCTTTTATTTAAAACAACAATTCTTGGCTTATTCCCAACAATTTTGTCGATTTCAGGGTTTCTTGATGATAAAGGAAGCCTTGCGTCAACAAGTTCAATAACAACATCAACAAGCTTTATGTTTTCTTTAAGCAGACGGCGGGTTTTCGCCATATGCCCCGGAAACCACTGTAATTCCATTTTTATTACCTCTAATCAAGCATTTCAATTTTATTAAAAGGCCAGAACCTGAAAACTGCGTGGCCCATAATCTCATCTTCTGTAAAGATGCCGAGATTTCTGCTGTC
>JAFQRU010000027.1 GCA_017409915.1 Clostridia bacterium | reverse complement strand
TGATATGGATACAATCGAGGTCATCATTGAAGACAGAGTTTTCTTTGTAGAGGGACTTCGCATTCAAAACCTTGTTGAGTCAACCAACTTTGATGATTATGAATCTCTCCAATATTTCCAGAGAGCGCTCAGAAAATACGGAGTTATTGATAAGCTTGAAGAGGCAGGTGTCAAAGAGGGCGACCTTGTTAATATCTATGATTTTGAATTTGACTATGTTAAATAAAAAAGGGTATGCATTGCATACCCTTTTATTTTTTAAAGTAGTGTTAAAAATATGTAGTACAAAAGCGGCATTGTTATAATTGCCAAAATGCTGGATATAAGCGCCATTGCCGCACCTGTTTTGGTTTCTCCCCCATAGGCTGCCGGGAAAACGATTGTGTTAAGACCAAACGGTGTTCCGAAAAGCATCAGAACGAAAATCATCATTTCCTCTCCGCCGTTAATCGCCTTAGTTAAAAGAGCGAAAAGAGCAGGGAGTATAAGAAGTCTTAGGAGTGTCGCCATATAAACTTTCTTATCAGACCACAGCGTCTTAATATCGTATTTACCGATTACTATACCTGTAAGAAGCATTCCCGCAGGGCCCATACAGTTATTCCCTGCACTGACTAATGCTTTATCCAAAAAGTCAGGGATATATTTATTAAGGCCTAAAAGACCGCAAATACATCCGGCAACAATGCTGATTACCCCTGGATTAATCATATTTTTAAGGAAACCTAGTTTTCCTTTTCCTGCGTTTTCTTTCTTAGGAATAAGAATTGTAAGCCCCCAGGCATACACGAAAAATACAGGGAAAAAGGTGAACATAATATATTTATAGAGCATTTCGTCCCCAAACATTTCAAGGACTAAGAAGTTTCCCAAAAAGCCGAAATTGGCAATTGCAATTGCGTATTTATATACATTCTTACTATACTCTTTTTCAGGATTCCCTGAGGCTTTTGGGACGAAAAGACCGCCCAGAACATAGGAAATCAAAATCGCCACTAATATAAAAGCAAGGCCATACAGAATAAGCTTATAGTCCTTTGCAAAATTCTCCACTGTACAGTTTGCAAGCAGGCTTCTGAAATTCATGGCAGGGACGAACACAAATGTCGCAATTTTTGCAACTGTTTTATCTGCATTATCGGGAATTATTTTGGTTTTTGTAAGTATATACCCCACTAAAATAAGGGTAAACATCATAAGCATCTGGCTTAATGTAAGATTTAATATTTCCATTTTGGTCTCCCTTTGGTGTAAATTCTACTTAGCTGTTTTTTGATTCTTTCTTTTTTCGGCTTGCCTCAACTTCAACAAGTCCGTCAGGAGTTTCAACCATATCGCGACCTTTTAACAAAAATCTTCTGATAGCAAACAAAATGGCAATAGAAACTACAATAATGAGATTATTTAATGCAGAGGTGTGGCCTACTATAAGCTGACGAGCAAGAGCAAAAGCCAAAACTTCAATAACCGTTTCAGGAGTATGCTTACAAAGCATCTTTATAAGCTCGGCTCCGATTGCAAGGATTATGGCATCATCCAGAATTCCAACTAAGGATGTTACACCTTTGTTATAGGCAGTAAGATTTGCGGTATCTATAACCAGTCGGACTGCCAGAATAACAATAGCAAAACCCACAATCAAAGAAATCATCAGTTCAAAAATATAGCTGACTTCAAACATTTTATCTTGCAGTTTTTTCCTCATTAAAGTTCCTCCTATGTGAAAAATTTTATTCCTCTTCCTCTTCCTCAGGCATGTCCCAGGTGTGGTAAACATTCTGGACATCATCATTATCGTCAAGCATATCAATAAGTTTTTCCATATTCTTGATGTCTTCTTCGTTTGTTAAAACAGTTAAAGTTTTCGGAACATATTCAATTTCCGCCTGGGCAAATTCATAGCCCTTATTTTCTAATGCTTCACGGACACTGCTGAATGTATCAGGAGCAGTTGTGATTTCGAATGCGCCTTCTTCTGCTGAAAAGTCCTCTGCGCCAGCATCAAGAGCATCCATCAGAACTTCGTCTTCATCCATTCCGTCTTTCTTTTCAATAAGAATAACGCCTTTATGGTCAAACATAAAGCCAACGCATCCTGTCTGGCCAAGATTTCCGCCGTACTTATCAAAATAGTGTCTTAAATCCCCAGCGATACGGTTTTTGTTGTCGCTTAAAGTTTCAACCATAACTGCAACGCCGGCAGGGCCGTAACCCTCATAGGTCATTTCAACATATTCGTTGGTATTTCCCTCGCCTGCTGCTTTTTTAAGGCTTCTCTGAATCGTATCGTTTGGCATATTATTCGCTTTTGCCTTTGCGATAACATCTCGAAGCTTGGAGTTTGTGCTTGGGTCTGCGCCGCCTTCTTTGGCCGCAACCATAAGCTCCCTTCCTATTTTTGTAAAGAGCTTACCTCTCTTTGCATCAAGAGCGCCCTTTTTTCTTTTAATTGTTGCCCATTTACTATGTCCTGACATACCTTTCGCCTTTCTGCCCGTAAAATTCATTTTCCTGCCATATGGGGCACATAATGGCATCTTTATTCATAAATGCCATATTCACTTAGTGAATATGGCATCGATTTACTATGTACAAAAACCGCATCAAAGTCTTATCTGCGATATCCGCCGTTACGCTTGTTTTCAGTGTTACGCTTTAAATCTGAAATACGCTCATCGCTGTCTTGCTTAAACTTTAAAAGCATATCGTCAAATGACATATCACTGTTTGAGCTTCTTTTGAACTCAAATTCCTCAGGCTTTCCGGAAAATACATAAGGAGTTTTCTTCTTTCCTTCTCTTTTCGGGAAAGGTTT
>JAFQRU010000026.1 GCA_017409915.1 Clostridia bacterium | reverse complement strand
TTAAACATATTCATATCATTTCCTGTTATGATTCCTGCATTGTATGCAGCCGCGATATAAGAATATGACCATCTGCTCTTGGAAACATCAGCAAAATCGCAATTTGCATTTGTATCAAGATTAAGATACTTTGCAAGAATAGTTATAAATTCTTCTCTTGTAATATCGTTATTAGGTTTGAATGTGTTATCTAAATATCCACTGATAACGCCTTTTTCAACAAGACTTGTTATAGCTTCATAAGCCCAGAAATCCTTGGAGATATCCTTAAAGCCATTCTGCACTTGCGGATTTGTTTCAATCATCTCACCCTGGCCCTCATTGGTAATTCCCCAGAAGCCTCCGCCTACGCTGTCGGAATCCTCTAAATCATCAGAGTCGTCGGAGCTGCCGCCACCGCCACCGCCGCCGGGACCGGGAGTCGTGATTCCGTTAATTGCAGTTTCCAAATCAGCCATGCTCATATAGCTTTTACCGTAAAGGGCATTACCGCGAGTTACAGAATCAAGACGATTAAAGGTTGCCAAACTAAATGTAACTGCATCCTTGTAATATCTGGTTACTGCTTCGTCACCGCTTCCAACCACATAGGAACCTGCAAACAATTTGTTTATATCGCTGTAACTTGAAGATAAATAAATCTCCTGAAGGAAAACAGCGGCATTAAAATTCTTAATTATATCCTCTTGTCCTGTAACAGGCTCCCCTGCCATGCGCACAATAGCTCCATTTTTATTTGCGGAAGAATATCCCTGATATAAGCCGTCCATAAGAGCGCCTGTGGTGTCATAATTATATTCATTCCATACAGCAACAACATTTTCTTCTGTTGCTTCGTTTAATGCATATATAGCCACATTATTATAAAACAGTTCCTTTAAATCCATCAGTTCTGCATAGCTTCTTCCATTAAAGAGATCTGCATAAATTTTATCCTTTGCTGTCTGAGACAAAGCAAGGCTTGTTGGCCAGTATATACCTATTTCCTGCATAACCTTTTCATTATTGGCTGTAAGATACAATTTGAGAGCTTCCTTACTAGTTATATCGTTGATGTCATCCAAAATAATACCCTTTCTGACAGATCCAACGTAATAATCCTCAAAACGATCGTTATACGCGGCCTGCCCTTCACGACCGTATGCAGAGGCATAAGCCGTATAGTACCCTGACGGAACATCCGTGTCCATCTTGAACGAATATGTAAAAGAACCTTCCTCGTCAGTTCTCACCTCTGCCACATGGGCAACATATCCGTCATCAGAAACGACCTTAAGGGACGCCTTACCACTTCTTACTGATTCCTCAACTGTTCCTGATACAGTAAACACCTCGGTCAGATTGTCTATTTCAATCGTTATTCCTCCGGCACTTACCCACAATGTTGCGCTTAAAGTAATCAATAACGCTAAGCACACACTCACAATACATTGTTTTTTCATATCCTTCTCCTCCTCAAATTTGTATTCTCTACTCAACAGATATCTTTATAAAACAAAAGTCATCATTCCACTGAATATCGTCACAGCTAAAAAGCCATTTCTTTTTAAAATAACATCCGGGCCTTACTTTATAACATTCTCCTTCATCCACATGATGTGGGCCCATAAGATTCCTCAGATTGTTATAGATTTTAATTTTTATCTTGTTTTGCCCTTTCTTTAAGAAACCACTTATATCAACTGTATAAGGATTCCACGCAAGAGTATTAACAAAATTATCATTTACAAAAACATCAATTGCATTAATGCCATATTTGTTAACTTCAAACCGATAATTAGTATCGCTTATATCAATTTCACGGCTCAAAGTTATTTCGCCTGCAAAAAACGGATATCCGTTTTTATTTATGTCTTTCAGGGAAATCTTCTCTCTTTGTTTGCAGATAGTGAATTCCCCACTATAACGCACGGCATTTCGGTCAAGCTCTTCATACTTATCAACATCCGTTGATACCTCAAAATCCCCTGCTATATAAATCGGTGCAAGTTCCATATCGAGACTCAGCTTGTTTTTCTCGCTTTCAAAAAATGCAGATTTTTTAATATTTTCATAAGTTGCATCTTTCTGTGCAAACGGAATCTTTAACCTGACATTATTGGTGCCCTCTGTTACCATTTTGGAAATGTTTAGCATTCCAAACGCCGGATCAATAAAGAATTCGTCCTCAAAGCATGAAACAGGGCTATCATTTATATATATATCTGCTTCACGATTTTCGGTAACAAGAAAAATTCTCTCCGGTATATCCTTGACCTCAAATCTGAACACGGTCTCAATATTAACCGGTTTTTGCATATTAATAGCATCTGTCTGCACATCAAGAATATAGCTTTCTCTTCCCTTTAACTCTCCGTCAATATAATAATCACATTTGTCAAGAACAAGGGTGTTAAGGCTTACATCTTCTATCTTCCATTCTCCGTCAACAGAAAGCTTCTTTTCAGGGAGTATATCCGTTTCCGAAGTTTCAACCATCCCCTCAGTTTCTTCAATTACAACTAAACTGTCATAGGGTGCAAACTCAAACTCGCCGTTAAAGTTTTTAAGACATTTGTTTCTGAAATCAACATATCTTCCTTTGACTTTTGTTGCAGCTTGTTGAATTTTGTCGGTGCTGTTAACAAAATAGTGCACCTTAAAGCCGTCAAAAAGTCTTCTTGTATATGTAATTCCCTTATTATCTATAATATTGACAGGGGCAACTTCCTCTGCTGTAAGGATTTCACCGCCCTCTGCGGCAAACTTTTCAAGAAGTTTTTTTGTTCCTTCAAGCATATCCGTATATGGTGGCAATACCACACGGCTATACGACTGATTTCCTATGCGAATTTTGCCGTCTTGGACAGTTGCGTGCCGTTCCATAATAATTTCATCGCCAAGGTCGAACAAAATATTCTTCTCTTCAAGAATATCAATTACACGAGCAAATTTATCACTAAACGCTCTAACTTCATCATCATTTTGTGTGTTATACATTGCCCAGGCGGAAACCTGAGGATGCAACAACAAGGTGTCAAAATCGGTTCTTCCTTCTGCCAGAAGCATACCTATTGAAGAAACCATATCCGTAAATAATTTATATCTCTTCCACCAAGGCTGTTGATAATACATAGCAGGTGGTCTGTCAAACTTTCTCATTCCCCTTAAAGAATAGCCTTCAAGATGAGGACATAAAACATTTGCTCCCCTCACCATCTGATATTCATAAAGGTATCTTAATTCTTCAAAGCTTATTCCGTCTCCGCACAGGGCAAAGCTTTCGGATAAAACTTGTTTTTTCCCTAACTGATGAGCAACAGATGCCACCTGCAAGACAGACATTTTGCTGATAGGCTCCCGAAAGAGAGCATCAACGCCCGGCATATCAAAGTATTCATAGCAAGGCATTACGGCACCGTTGGTAGTCAGCTGAGAAAGAAGGTCATCCTCTAAAACGAGGTGTCCTGTTAATTTCATATTATATTTATCAAGATAATCAGATATCTGCTTTACATAAGCTGTTGAAAATAAAATTGTTACAAGGCGCCAGAATTTTATTCTGGTTTCGCGGTAATTTCCAATTTCAAAAAACAACTGAGGAAGTAAAGGCAATATATCCTCGTTATATTCATCTTTATATGCGCTGGGTATAACATTGCTCCAGGGTATACCCTTCCTGGAAAGTTGCGGTTCATCTGTAAAAAATCCGCAAATTTTGCTATCTTTATCTTCTGTATAAGGCTGATATGCAACCTTTATAAATTCTTTTACAACATCTTTATTGAGATTATCAGTATAAAACTCGTTAACCTCATAATAAAAGTGGTAGTTATCCACATTGGCAATTGTTCTTGGTGTGTTTTTTTCACCGATTTCGTATCTTAAATATTTTTGCTGGTATTCCTCACCCCGGCCATTTACTTTTCCGTCACCGAAACCGCTGGGCCACCCGTTTTCATCATATGCCCAGGGAGACATATTTCGCTTTTCTCCCTCGCATACTCCGGTTTTTATGTTTTCAAACCACTCTTTTCCCATATATTCAGTAAGAAGTCCACCGCGGGCATGCATAAAATAACCGCCAATTCCTGCTTCATCCATTATCCCTATCTGGCGGGTGGTTTCAGCAGTATCTAAACGGTCATTCCATGACCAGAACGGCATAGGTCTGTATTCATTAGGCGGATTAAATAAATTATCCAATATATTCACAGTCGTTCTCCTTACCCTGTATTATTTTATCCGAACCGCGCCAAAAGGCGCGGTTCGGGTGAAAACAATATTAATAAAGTGGTATCATATCTGTAAGGTTATTCCATACAAACCCACGCACTATGGTATTTGCATCCACTGTAAAGTCTTCAAGTAAAGCAGAATAGTTATCTGTTCCGTTTACTACGGTAACTTCCTGCGGATTTACTCTTACCATAACATTGTCGGATGTTCTGTAAGCTGCAATGATAACATATGCCGATGTTTCTGAGCCGGTATTTGAAATGGTGAATGTTACCTTATAATCATCTCCGGCCTGAGCATATACAGGATTAGTTACAGTTACAGGTCTTACCGAACCAACCAAGCCAAGATGGTTACTCATTACAGGTTCGCCTTCGTTATCGTTGCTGTCAAGAGGTGTAACCTTAGCCTTGATGTATTTTCCGTTATAGGCAGAATCAATGACATATTTCTTTGATGTTGCACCAGGAATATTTGTATAACCGTCATCAGGTGTGTTTGAATACATCCACTGGATGCTTACATTTACATCTGCATCAGGATTGCTGCTTGTATAATTATAGAATACTTCAAGTTCGCTTCCTACTGTAGGAATACCTTCTAATAAAACATTGTCAACGCTTACGCTTTCAAAACCTATTGCTGCAAGTTCTTCTGCACTATAGATTTCTGCAAGCTCAGCCTTTGTATATGTTTCTCTGAGCATTTCTTTTACGCCATCACCCATTTTTGTGACATCAAGCTTAACTTCCTTGAATACATCCTCTGAGAGCCAGAATATAGGTCTGATTAATGCTCCTGTGTTTGAAGATACAGCATTTGCAACAATACCGCCACCTACTGCACTGCCGCCGTTATCATTTGTTCTCCAGAACAATCTTACATTAACAGCAGTCTGTCTTGGAGTTCTCAACATATTGGAATCAGCAGTGCCACTTTCCCAGGTAAGACCTTCTGCCCAACCGAATCTGTTACGATACTGTTTAAGCTCTGTAACAGATAAAATTGCCGCAGGGGACTCTACAACATAGTCATCTGTACAAGGACCCGCCGTACATCCACCTTCTGTCAACCATTCGTGGTCTGTATCAAGGTATGGAATAAGCGCAGGAGCAAGCTTATTTTCACCCACTATACTTGCAATAGAGCCTGACGCTGTATTTCCACCTGCTGCATAAGTGTTTTTCAACCAGTATGCAATACTGTCCTCAACAGTCGGGTCAAATTTGTTATTTGTTGTAGAATCAGTATAAGGAACACCTTGTGTCGCATTTCCAACTAATCTTGCGACAGATGCCGCCTCAATTAAAAGGAATTTAGAATCGCCACTTCCTGTATCATCAAGAAGGAAATATGAACGAGCTGTTTCATTCATTCCTTCCATTCCCTCTACTGTTTCAGGAATGGTAAGTCTGTAAGTTAAATTGAGTGCCTGCTGTCCGCCGTCGTTACTAGCGTCCGGTGCACCCGGTGTAAGCGCGGCGTCAATTCTTTCTGCATCACTGTATGTATCAGGACCTATTGTTGCTCCCTCATCCTTAGTGAGCTTTACTTTAACTCTTACATATTTTCCGCCCTGCACATTTTTAAGAGTATATGTATCCTCTGTTGCGCCTGCAATATCTGCAAATGGGCCGGCTGCTGCATCTGCCTGCTGCCACTGATAAGTTACTTCTGCGCCGTCAGGTAATGTGTCGTGACTTGCAGCAAGTGTATAACCAGGCTTTGTTGTTCCAACTATGCTTGAATCAACCTTTAAATTCTCATCTTCTGTAACAAAGATGCCGGTAAGTTCTTCTTCTGTGTAGC
>JAFQRU010000025.1 GCA_017409915.1 Clostridia bacterium | reverse complement strand
ATTCCTTTATGTTCCCCTAAAATATTTCCGTCTGTGTCAACAAATTTCCCTTGGGGATAGTCTTTATTTGTTCTGTGCTTTATAAACCCCGCATAATCATTATCGGGCACAAAGCATATCTCCTGGCTGTCAGGCTTTTTAGCAGTCACAAGGCCATATTTTTCCGCAATTTCACGGGTTTTAGCTTTGTCTTCAAGTTCGCCAAGAGGCATCAAAACATGAGACAACTGTTCCTGTGTCAGATTATATAAAGCATAGGTCTGGTCCTTGGCAGAATTCTCTGCCCTTTTAAGCTCATATCTTTTTGTTGTTTCATTAAATTCAACCTTGGCATAATGCCCTGTGGCTATATAGCTAGCACCTAAAAGCTTTGTCTCTCTCAAAAGATGGTCAAATTTCAGATGCTTATTGCAGGCGATACAAGGATTTGGTGTTCTTCCTTTTTCGTATTCATCAACAAAATAGTTTATGACTTTATCGTCAAACTCTTTGCGAAAATCCATAACGATATGCTCAATTCCAAGCTTATCCGCCACAATTTTTGCATCATCTGCCGCCGAGAATGAACAGCAAGACTCTTCACAATCTTCGCTGTCCCAGAGCCTCATAGTAACGCCGATTACTTCATAGCCTTTCTCTAAAAGGAGCGCCGCCGCAACACTGCTGTCAACACCGCCGGATAAACCTATGACAACCTTTTCCCTCATAGGATTATTCCTCTTCTTCGTCGTGGTGGCCATGACAAGCCTCGCAACATCCGTTGCAACCAACTATACCGGTTGGGTCAATTCCTTTGCGGTTATAATAGTCAGCAATTGCACTGTGTATTGCTTCCTGTGCAAGGTTAGAGCAATGCATTTTAACCGGCGGAAGGCCGTCCAATGCTTCCGCAACAGCAAGGTTTGTTACAGCGAGAGCCTCTTCGATGGTTTTCCCTTTAACCATTTCTGTTGCCATACTTGATGTGGCAACAGCCGCACCGCAACCAAAGGTCTTGAATTTAACCTCTTCAATAACCTCTGATTCGTCGTTAATCTTCATATATATTTTCATTATATCTCCGCATTTTGGATTTCCAACATTTCCAACTGCGTTTGCATCTTCAATTTCTCCAACATTTCTTGGATTTGTAAAATGGTCCATTACCTTTTCGCTATACATATCTATATTTCCTTTCTTTTCTTAAACTCTGCCCGATTTAACCGCATCTTCATAAAGCGGTGACATATCTCTGAGTCTTGTAACAATTTCCACTAATGAATCAGCGATATATTTCGCATCTTCCATGGTGCTGCTATCCCCAAAAGTTACTCTGAGTGAACCGTGAGCAATCTCGTGAGGAAGACCTATTGCCAAAAGCACATGGGATGGGTCCAATGACCCTGATGTGCAGGCACTTCCGGAAGAAGCAGAAATCCCTTTCATATCGAGCATCAAAAGGAGAGATTCCCCTTCAATAAACTCAAACGAAATATTTGCATTGCTTGCCATTCTTTTTGTAGGATGGCCGTTTAATCTTGTAAACGGAATTCTTTCCATTACCTCTTTTATATAAAAATCCCGAAGTTTTGAAAGCTTTTCTTTTTTACCTGCAATATCAGTTGTTGCAAGTTCAATAGCTTTTCCAAGGCCAACAATTCCGGCAACATTTTCAGTTCCAGCTCTCTTGTTTTTCTCCTGAGCTCCACCTTCAATGAATCTCTTGATTTTAACACCTTTTCTTATATAAAGAGCGCCGATACCCTTAGGGCCATAGAACTTATGGGCAGTTAAGGAAAGCAAATCAATGTTCATTTTTTCAACATCAATTTCTTCCATTCCCACAGCCTGAACCGCATCGGTATGGAAAATAATTCCCTTTTCTCTTGCAATCTTGCCGATTTCCTCAATAGGCATAATTGTTCCTATTTCGTTATTGGCAAACATTATTGTAATAAGAATCGTTTCGTCTGTTATTGCATTCTTAACATCTTCCGCTGAAACCATTCCATATTCATCAACAGGGAGGTAAGTTACCTTAAAGCCTTCTTTTTCAAGAGCCTTAACAGTATGAAGGACAGCGTGGTGCTCAACAGCTGATGTTATAATATGTTTTCCTTTTTCAGCTAAGGCATAAGCCACACCTTTGATTGCCCAGTTATCAGCCTCAGTTCCTGAGCCTGTGAAATAGATTTCATTACTTTGCGCACCGATAGCTTTTGCAACCTGCTCGCGCGCTGTTTCAATGGCTTTTTTAGACTCTCTGCCTTCAAGATAAATGCTTGATGCGTTACCAAAATTTTCGGTTAAATATGGCACCATTGCATCTAAAACCTCTTTTTTAAGAGGGGTTGTGGCAGAATGGTCTGCATAAACTCTTTTTGTCATTTTTATCCTACCTTTCTTTTCCAGAGAAAAAATCTATGAAAAGTAGACCGTCTCCGTGAATTCAAAGTATATTTTACTACAAAATATACCATCTCATATTATACTACCAAATTCTCTTTTTGTAAAGTAGCTTGACCTAATTTAAGGAATTTTATTATGGGCAAAAAAAAAGCGGATGCCAAATACATCCGTTCTTTTTTGGAAATTAAATTCCATAAAGGGAAATGAAAAAAGTTTGTTAGTTGTGGTATGTATATATAATACAACTTTTTTCGACTTTTTTCAATAGGTAATTTAGAACATATTATCAATAAACTCGCATTTCTTTTGTGCAATATGCACAAATTACACTAATTCAATCTTAATATGAACCTTTTTACCCTTCTTAATAATGATAATTCCATCATTGAAATTAGATTCTGTTATCATATGTGCGATATCGGTTACTTTTTCGCCGTCGACGCTAAGTCCTCCCTGCTGGATAACTCGTCTGCCTTCGCCCTTCGAAGGAACAAGACCAGATACAACCATTAAGTCAACAATGTTCATTCCGTCAGCAAGCTCTGATTTAGCAAGTTCAAAAGTAGGCATATTTGCATTTGCTGCACCGGCACCAAATACAGATTGAGCAGCTTCCTGAGCTTTCTTCGCCTCTTCTTCTCCGTGAACCATCTTTGTAACTTCATATGCAAGAAGAGCCTTAACCTTATTTAATTCCTGTCCCTCAAGCTTTTCATATTCATAAATTTCTTCCATCGGAACAAAGGTAACAAGCTTTAACATTCTGATAACATCACGGTCATCAACATTTCTCCAATACTGATAGAAATCATAAGGAGAAACTTTTTCAGCGTCAAGCCATAATGCACCTTTTTCGGTCTTGCCCATTTTCTTACCCTCTGAGTTTGTAAGAAGCGTAAAGGTCATACCGTAAGCGCTCTTTCCTGCTTTTTTACGAATAAGTTCAATACCGCCGATGATATTTGACCACTGGTCATCTCCGCCGAATTCCATTTTGCAGTTATAGTCGCGGTTAAGCTTATAAAAATCATAGCCCTGCATCAACATATAGTTAAATTCAAGGAAAGAAAGACCTTTTTCCATCCTGGTTTTGAAACATTCAGCAGTAAGCATTCTGTTTACAGAGAAATGAACACCAACTTCTCTTAAAAAGTCAACATAGTTAAGTTTTAAGAGCCAATCAGCATTATTAACCATTCTTGCCTGTCCCGGCTTATCTCCAAATTCGATAAATCTTGACATCTGTTCTTTGAAACGGTCAGCATTATACTGTATTGTCTCCTGAGAAATCATCGGACGCATATCCGCTTTACCGGTTGGGTCGCCAACCATTGTTGTTCCGCCACCAAGCAAAACAATCGGTGTGTGCCCTGCATTTTGCATATGCTTCATAACGATAAGTTGCATAAAATGTCCGATATGAAGGCTATCTGCAGTCGGGTCAAAGCCAATATAGAAATTGATTTTTTCTTTCTCTAAGAGTTCTCTTATTTCTTCCTCATGAGTTGTCTGGGCGATTAACCCTCTCTCTTTTAAGGTATCAAATACGCTCATTTTTATATCTCCTTACTCTTTAGTAATGGTTTTAATAGCAAGTTCTTCAAGTTGCTTTTCATCAACAATTCCAGGGGAATTCGACATAAGCTCCGATGCATTCTGGACTTTCGGGAATGCAACAACATCACGAAGACTTTCAGCTCCGCACATTATCATTGCAATTCTGTCAAGACCAATGCCCATTCCGCCGTGAGGCGCTGCACCATACTTATAAGCATCAACCAAGAATCCGAACTTTTCTTCAATTTCTTTATCTGTAAGACCAAGCGCCTTAAACATTTTCTGCTGAAGCTCATAATCGTTTATTCTTATTGAGCCTGAAGAAAGCTCTGTGCCGTTTAAAACAAGGTCATAAGCCTTTGCGATAACCTTTTCAGGTGCGGATTCAAGATACTGAATGCAATCGTCCTGTGGCATTGTAAACGGATGGTGCATAGCAAGATAAGAATCACTTTCTTCGTCATATTCAAAGAACGGGAATTCTGTTATCCAGAGGAAGTTAAAGCCGTCCTTTATTATATTAAGCTGTTTTGCCACTTTCTGACGAAGAGCACCAAGCGTTGGAAGAGTTACAGAGTCTTTATCTGCAACAATAAATACAACATCGCCTTTTTCGGCTCCGCATCTATCTAAAATAGCCTTTAACTCATCTTCTGTCATGAACTTGGCAAAAGAGCAGTTTGGCGCATCATCAACCCATCTTACATAAGCAAGACCCTTAGCGCCAATTCCTCTTACATATTCGGTAAGCTTATCGATTTCCTTTCTGGTAAGAGTTTCAGCTCCTCCCTTAGCGCAGATTGCACGAACAGAGCCACCGCCCTCTATTGCTGATGTGAACACTCCGAAACCGCAATCTTTAACTAAATCAGAAAGGTTTATAATTTCCATTTCATAACGGGTATCAGGCTTATCGCTTCCGTATCTTTCCATAGCCTCTTTATAAGTAAGCCTTGGAAGCGGTGTTGGAATATCCATATCAAGAACATCTTTAAACAGACGCTTGATTAAACCTTCCCCAATTTCCAAAATATCTTCAACATCAACAAAAGACATTTCAAGGTCAATCTGTGTAAATTCAGGCTGACGGTCCGCTCTTAAGTCTTCATCTCTAAAGCAACGGGCAAGCTGAATATACCTGTCAAAGCCAGAAATCATCAAAAGCTGTTTGTAAATCTGCGGAGACTGTGGGAGAGCATAGAATTTGCCGTTATGAACACGGGACGGAATAATATAGTCTCTTGCACCCTCAGGAGTTGACTTTATCATCATTGGTGTTTCAATTTCAATAAAGCCGTTTTCATAAAAATAATCTCTTGCGCTCTTTGCAATCTGGCTTCTCTTTATAATGTTATCCTGTAAAGGCTTGCGTCTTAAATCAAGATAACGGTATTTAAGTCTTAACTCTTCATTGACATTTGTTTTATCAGTAACCTCAAAAGGAGGGGTCTGAGCCTTTGCAAGAATACGGAGGTCGTTTACAAAAACCTCAATATTACCTGTCTTGATAGTGCTGTTTTTACTTTCTCTTTCTCTGACTGTTCCTTTTGCCATTAAAACATATTCGCTGTGGCACTGGGATGCCTTTTCAAATACGCTTCTGTCGGTTGTGTCGTCAAAAGCAAGCTGAACAATTCCTGTTCTGTCCCTTAAATCAATAAATATAAGGTTTCCCATATCACGGATTTTCTGAACATAACCGCCAACTATTACTTCGTTTCCAATACCGTCAACTTCACCGCAATAGTGGGTTCTTTTTAAGCCTTGCATTGTATCCATTATTTACCCTCCGTTATATATTCGTATATGGAATCTGCTGTAAGAGAAATCTCTTTTTGCTCTCCGCTTTCCATATTCTTAAGATTTATTTTATTATTAGCGATTTCATCATCACCTATAACTGCGCTATACTTTGCTCCGAGCTTGTTGGCAAACTTCATCTGAGCTTTAACACTTCTTCCGCATAAATCCTGCTCTGCAAAAACGCCTTTCATTCTCAGGTCATAAACTGTCT
>JAFQRU010000024.1 GCA_017409915.1 Clostridia bacterium | reverse complement strand
CTTGGGCAGTAGCTAATGGTATCATGAACGGTAAGGGCGGTAACCTCCTTGATCCTAAGGGAGAAGCTACAAGAGCTGAAGTTGCTGCTATGATGCAGAGATTTGTTTTAGCTTACAATAAATAATTAAAGCATATTAAAAGAAGCGACAATATTGTCGCTTCTTTTTTATTGCAAGGTTATTATATTTAATTTTCGAGCATAAAAAATGTCCCCATTGGGGACATTTTTAATTATTCCTTATTTTTTAAAAGGTCGCGGATTTCAGTTAAGAGTTCCTCTGTTGTAGGACCGGCAGGAGCAGGAGCTTCCTCCTCGACTTTCTTCTCGAACTTTGACTTTGCTTTTGTTATGATTCTCAGGAAAATGAAAATACAAAATGCAATAATAAAGAAGTCGATAACGCTCTGAATGAATGCTCCGTATAAAAGTGCATTCTCTGCAACTTCAACGCCGTCAACGGTTGTTGCCGGGGTTATAACCCATTTGAGATCTGAGAAATTTACTTTGCCGATAAGCAGGGAGATGAGCGGGGTTATAATGTTATTAACCAAGGCGGTAACAATTTTTCCAAAAGCACCGCCGACTATAACGCCGACTGACATGTCAATAATGTTTCCCTTAAAGGCAAATTTTTTAAAGTCATTCCACATAAAAATACCTCCAAAACTTTTAATGTAACCATTGTATCATATTTTGCGACAAAATAAAACAAAAAAGTTCTTGTTAAATTATACAAAATATCGCACAAACTATGGACAAAGTATCTAAACTGGGGTATAATTGCTTTTGGACAAAAAGTGAGGTTAAAAAATGAGAAGAGAAGATTTAAGAAATATCGCAATTATTGCCCATGTTGACCACGGCAAAACAACCTTGGTTGACGAGATGCTCAAACAGGGCGGGATTTACAGAGAAAATCAGGTTGCACCTGAAAGGGTTATGGACAATAACGATTTGGAGAGGGAAAGAGGAATAACAATCCTTGCTAAAAACACCTCTGCATATTATAAGGATATAAAAATTAATATAGTTGATACGCCTGGTCACGCCGATTTCGGCGGCGAGGTTGAGCGAATTCTGAAAATGGTTAACGGGGTTATCCTCCTTGTTGATGCGGCGGAGGGCCCTATGCCACAGACGAGATTCGTTCTTCAAAAGGCTCTTGAACTCAACCACAGAATAATTATCGTTGTGAATAAGATTGACCGCCCTGACGCAAGGCTTGATGAGGTTGGGGACGAGGTTTTAGAACTTTTATTTGACCTTGAAGCAAACGAAGAACAGCTTGACAGCCCTATAATATATTGCTCAGGAAGAGCGGGGACGGCATCCTTTGACCCATACGAAGAGGGAAAGGATTTAGAGCCACTCTTTGAAACTATCAAAAGCTATATAAATCCGCCTGAGGGAGATGCAGAAGGCGAACTTCAAATGCTTGTTTCCTCGATTGAATACAACGAGTATGTTGGAAGAATTGCCGTAGGCAGAATTGAGCGCGGAACAATCAAGCAGAATCAGGAGATTATGGTCTGCGACTACCACGAAAAGCATCAGCCGTATAAGGCAAAAGCGGTTAACCTCTACCAGATTGACGGACTTTCAAAGACGGTGGTGAGCGATGCAACGGTTGGGGATATTGTCTGCATTTCAGGAATAACCGAAATAAATATCGGGGACACAATAACATCTTTAAATGATGTTACGCCCCTTCCTTTTGTTAAAATAAGCGAGCCTACAATCGAGATGACATTCTCCGTAAATGACAGTCCATTTGCAGGGAAAGAGGGTAAGTTTGTTACCTCCCGTCAGCTTAGGGACAGACTTTATCGTGAGCTTTTAAAGGATGTTTCTTTAAGAGTTTCCGACGGCGACCATACAGACAGCTTTAAGGTTGCAGGACGAGGAGAAATGCACATTTCAATTCTTATTGAAACTATGCGAAGAGAAGGCTTTGAATTTTCCGTAAGCACTCCTAAGGTTTTATATAAGGAAATTGACGGCGTTTTGAATGAGCCTATGGAAAAGCTTGTAATCGATGCCCCTGAGGACTCTATGGGTGCAGTTATGGAGAAAATCGGTTCAAGAAAAGGTGAACTTCTTAATATGACTCCCGTTGGAAGCCGTATGCGCCTTGAATATAAAATCCCTGCCCGTGGTCTTTTGGGATACAGAAACGAGTTTATGACCGACACCCGAGGCGAGGGGATTTTAAACTCAATATTCTTAGGCTATGAGCCATTCAAAGGGGAAATAACCAAGCGTTATACAGGCTCTCTCGTGTCATTTGATACAGGCGAAGCGGTTGGATATGGCCTCTTTAAAGTGCAGGACAGAGGCGCTCTCTTTATCGGTCCTAACACCCCTGTTTACGAGGGAATGATTGTTGGAATGAATCCGAAAATGGAGGATTTGGCGGTTAATGTCTGCAAGAAAAAACAGCTTACAAACACCCGTGCATCAGGTAGCGATGAGGCTCTTCGCCTTGTTCCCCCTGTGGTTTTAAGCTTGGAGGCTTGCCTTGAATTTTTGGCAGACGATGAGCTTTTAGAGGTTACGCCAAAAAGTTTAAGACTAAGAAAGCGAATTTTAAATACAGAACTTCGTTTGAAAGCGAAAAGCAAAAGCAAGGCATAGCCTTGCTTTTTCCACTTTTTCCTTTACTTTTAAATGAATATAGTGTATAATATAAGTTGGTTTAAAATGACATAAAAAGGAGGGGATATATATGGAAGAAAAGTCTTCAAAAGCTATCCGCACCATGAGTTTTATGTCCTTTATAATTTTTTGTGCGAAGTTTTTAGGACTGTTTCGGGAGACCTTAATCGGCTCGGTTTACGGCCAGGGGTATCTTTCGGATATTATAAATACAGCGTCTTCTATTCCCCTTTTGTTTTTTGATATGACCTTAGGGGTGGCAATCCTCTCTACCTTTGTGCCCGTTTTCAATAACTTTATGTTAAAGGACGGTCGGGAAAGGGCGGAGAAATTTGCCTGCAATTTTATAAGCCTTGTAACAATTGTGGCGATAGGTCTGTCTCTTTTGGGTATAATCTTTTCAAAGGAGATTGTTGGCTTTATTGCAAACGGCTATGACGAAATAAAGATTATGGAAACGGCAAGGCTACTTAAAGTTTTGTTCCCGTCAATCATCTTTACGGCGGTTGCCTATATTGCGGTAGGACTACTTCAATCATACGGCGAATTTAATATACCTTCCCTTATAAGCCTTGTTTCCAACTCGGTTATGATTTTATACCTTGTGATTTTCGGGGACTCTTTGGGACTTATGGGCGTTGCAGTGTCTATGGTTGTTGCCTGGGCGCTCCAACTTATTGTTCAAATCCCATCCCTTTATAAAAAAGGTTTTAAGTTCCGTCCCTCATTTAATCTTAGGGATAAAGGAATAGGCGAGGCGTTAAAACTTGCTCTTCCTATATTAATAAGCTCCTGGGTTCAGCCAATCTGCACTCTTATTAACACAATGGTCGGCTCAAATTTAGGAGACGGCATTGTGTCGGGGCTCAACTGGGCAAACAAGATTTATATAATAATGGTAGGGGTTTTTGCCTATGCAGTAACCAACTTCATTTTCCCCAAGCTCTCCCGACAGAGCGCAGGCGGGGATACAGACGGTTTTGCGAAAACAACAAGAAGCTCTCTTTCCTGGACGATTTTCGTAATAGGCTTTATTTCGGCGCTCTTTATCGCTCTCTCCGAACCTGTTATAAAAGTGGTTTTTGAGCACGGGAAGTTCACGGCGGAGAATACGCGCGTTACGGCAACGGCACTATACTATTATTCATTCGGTATGGTTGCCTATGCCATTTGCGAAATATTAAATAAGAGTTTTTATGCCATAAAAGACGGCGTAACCCCGATGGTTGTTTCAATTTTGGGAGTTATGGTCAATATCGGAGTTATGCTCCTTAATGTTTTCGTTTTCAAAATGGAAATCGGGGGCCTTGCCCTTGCAACAACCATAAGCTCGGTGTTCATCGCCCTTTCACTTATGATTATGATAAACAGAAAAGGGAATAAGGTTATAACAAAAGAGTTTATATTTGATTTGGTTAAGATAATAATCTCCTCAGCGGTAGCTGTCTTTATCGCAGGAGCAATATATGGATTTATAAAAGATATGTTTGGAGAGGGAATGGTTATGACCTTATTGAAGCTTTGCATAGCGTCTCTCCCGGCGTTAATCGTATATTTAGGATTAGGATTTTTATTAAAGCTTGAAATGCTTAAAGAGCTTAGGAGGAACAAATGAAAACAGGGTATTTTCAGTATCTTTGGCTTTTAATCTGGAACAAGTTAATAAAGAACAGCTTTATTTATAAGGCTTTATGCGCATTTTACAGTTGGATTACCTCTAAGTGGGCAAAAAGCAAGATCGCAAGCTGGTTCCGTCGGGTTGATTCCGACATAGAAAAGGGAAGCGTTTCGAATAAAATCTTAGGTCTTGACATTAAGATTTTAGAAAAGCTTGGGGAGAAGAACGAGTTTTTTACCAAATGCAAAGAGCGGTCTTTTCTTATAACCGCCTGCAAATATCTTCTCCATAATTTCCTTGCTCTTAATTTAAGGTTTATGGGAATTCTTTTTGGCGTATGGCTTGGCCTTTACACCATTTTGAATTATGCTATGGGTGGAGGATTTAATCAGTGGACAACCCTTGGGGCAATTTTCTGCGGAAGTATTGCCGTGCTTAATCTAAACATTACTGATTATATTAAGCCAACCTTAACCTCCCGTATTGCAGAATATTTCTTAGGAACCGAGCTTAACTATAAGTTCTATTATATGACAAAGTGCAGTAAGTCAAGGGCAAGATATTATTGTTGCACTATTTTCGGCGCTTTAATGGCCCTCCTTTCTGTATTTGTTCATCCCCTTATGGGACTTCTTTTCATTATGGGAATCCTCTTTGTTTCAATGGTTTTCTATAAGGTAGAGTTCGGGGTTTTTGTGACAGCGTTTTTGGCACCATTTATTCCAACAATGGTTCTTGCAGGGCTTTGCGTTCTTTGCGCTTGTTCCCTTGTGGCCAAAGCCATAACAAGCAAGAACTTTGAGTGGAAGTTCGGCATTGTCGGTATGTTTATAATGCTGATGATTTTCATCTATTTCGTGGCGGCTCTTATGTCCTTTGCAAGAGGAAAGAGCATTCAGATTTGGTTTATATATGCAGTTATGATAGTGTTCTTCTATGTGGTTATAAACACCATAAGAACAAAAAAACAGTTCTTCGACCTTTTAAAAACTTTTGCGGTTTCAGGCTTTTTCGTTTGCCTTTACGGGATTTATCAGTATATTTTCAAACCCGGCGGAGCGGAAGCCTGGATTGACTCGGAAATGTTTGAAGGGATTTCAATGCGAATTTATTCCACCCTTGAAAATCCCAATGTTTTAGGGGAATATATTCTCCTTGTTCTCCCTGTCTGCATAGGCCTTATGTGGACCGAGAAAAACTGGGGCTCCAAAATTTTCTGGGGCGCCTTAGCGGCAGTTATGGGAATCGTTTTGATTCTTACTTTTTCAAGAGGCTGCTGGATTGCCTTGGTCGTTGCGGCGGCAATTTATGTTACCTTCGTTTGCGGAAAGCTTTGGGGACTTGCTCTTTTAGTGCTTCCGATTATACCTTTTGTAATTCCTGAGACTATACTTCAAAGACTGACAAGCGTCGGCGATATGTCGGACAGCTCAACTTCATACAGAGTTTTTATCTGGATGGGCTCAATTCTTATGATGAAAGATTTCTGGCTCAGCGGAATCGGAATGGGAGAAGAGGCTTTCAACGCGGTTTATCCTTTCTATGCGTATAGCGCAGTTGTTGCTCCGCATTCGCATAACCTTTTCTTGCAGGTCTGGATTGAAACAGGCCTTGGGGGAATTATAAACTTCGTTTTGATTTTGTTCTTCTGGTTTAAACAGTTATGCCTCGGGCATAACCTTACCCAGAGCAGAAGGCTTAAAACCCTTATGGTTTCCATAGGTGCGGCGGTTTGCGCATTTATGGTGCAGGGGTTATTTGACAACTGCTTCTATAACTATCGTGTCGTTATGGTTTTCTGGTTTATACTGGCTCTTGGAATTGCAGGGGTAAACATCGCCAAGGAGGAGACAAAATGATAAAAGTTTTGCATATTTTAACTGACACCAATATCGGTGGCGCAGGAACTCTTTTGGTTAACTACCTCAAAAATTTCGACAGAGAGAAATTTTTAATCAAAGTTATTCTTCCGAAAGGAAGCCTTTTAAAACCAAGAATTGAAGATGTAGGGTATGAGGTTATTGAAACTGAAAATCTTGCGGACAAGTCAATGGACATAAAAGGGATTTTCGAGCTTTATAAGATTTTCAAAAAGGAAAAACCTGATATAGTCCACACCCATTCATCTATGAGCGGTAAAATAGCCGCCTTTATGCGAGGCATAAAAGGAAGAATTTATACAAGGCATTGCGCCTATGACCCGCCAAAATATATGACGGTATTCCCCTTTAAGCAGATAAACGGTTTTGTCAACAACACCTTGTCAACTCACATTGTTGCAGTTGCCGAGGCGGCAAAGGAAAACCTTACTGACACAGGGGTTTCAGAAAAGAAAATAACGGTTATTATAAACGGCGTTGAGCCACTTTCAGAAATAAGCGAAAAAGAAAAAACCACGCTCCGAAGAAAATACGGCATAAAAAAGAGCGACTTCGTTTTCGGGATTATTGCAAGGCTTGAAGCGGTTAAAGGCCATAAATATTATATCGAAGCTGCGGCGAAGATAATCAAGGAAAATCCAAAAGCCAAGTTCTTAATCGTTGGAACAGGCACAGAGGAGGAGAATCTTCGCAAGCTGGCAAAGAAGCTTAAAATAGAAGAAAATGTTATCTTCACAGGATTTATAACAGATGTTGCAAGTATTTACAACATTATTGATGTTAATGTAAACTGTTCATATGGAACGGAAACCTCATCCCTTGCTCTCTCTGAGGGCATGAGCCTTAAAAAGCCTGCTATCGCAAGTATTTACGGGGGGAATCCGTATATGGTAACCCATGGAGAAAACGGTCTCCTTTGCAAAAAGCAGAATTCAAGGGCTCTTTATAAGGCGATGAAAACTCTGATGGAGGACAAGGAACTTTTAGAAAAGATGTCCGAGACCGCCTATGTTCACTATAAAGAGAAGTTTACGGCGGAGAAGATGACAAGACAGCTTGAAGAAATTTACGAAAAGCAGATGAAAAGATAGGAAGGAAGAAAATTATGGAAAAACCAAGGTTTAATATTGTTGATTTTCTTATAATTGTTTTGATTATTGCTGTGGGATTTTTAGGCTTTTATATTCTTGGGAGCAAGTCAGGGACTGTTGCAACGGCGGAGAAAACAACCGTTTTAGTTACAATAGAGGAAGATGACATTGACGAGAATATGAGAGATATGTATCTTGAAAATGCCAAGGTTGGCGCAAAAGTTAAAATGGGAATCCGCGAAAAGGTTGAGGGAACATTAGAACAGGTCAGAGTTCTTCCCGAAACTGAGGAATATACAAACCCCATAACAGGGGCAAAGGAAGCGGTTGCGAAAATCGGCAGATATGATATGACATTTACGATTAAGGCAGAGCTTAATGAAACGGACAGAGATTTTCTTATCGGAACTGCAAAAATCAAAATCGGCAAGGAGCTTAATTTTGTGGGCAAAGGTTTTTCAGGGTATGGGAATGTCGTTGCCATAGAAGACGGAGGAGAGGAAAATGATAAATAAAGAAGGCAAGCTTTTTGGGAAAGTAAGCATTATTGATATTTTAGTTGTTATCGTTATCCTTGCAACTGCCGTGGGAGTTTACGCAAGATTTTCGTCGACTCCCCAGATTGTTGAAACAACAACACAGAAGTTTTCCTATATAGTTAAGGTTGAAGAAGTAAGACAGTATACCGTTGAAGGCCTCCTCAACCTCGGCGGAATGTATGATGAGGAAACAAAGGAATATTTAGGGGAAATCGTTGAGGTTGTATCCGTTGAACCGACACCTGACACAGGGATAAAGAGTAACGGCAAGGCGGCACCGACCTTCGTTCCCGAGAAATTTACCGTTCATATAAAAGTTGAAACTGACGGAAGCGTAAGCGACGCAGGATATTATACTTTGAGCAACAGATTCATAGGCACAGGCGGGGACATTACCTTTGAAACAAAATATGTAAGCACAACAGGAACAGTTGTATCTATTGAAAAAGATTAATAAAATCAGTTGTTTTTGAGGAAGAATTTCCGTATAGATTAAGTAAGGAGAAAAACATAAGGAGCTGAGACTTTTGAAAAATAACGGTCAGACCTTTATAAAAGGTGCACTAATATTGGCTCTCGCCAATTTCATAGTCAAAATAATCGGGGCAATTTTTAAAATACCCCTTTATGAGCTTATCGGTAAAGACGGAAGCGGTCTTTTTAATGTTGCTTACCAAATCTATACTTTTATGTTCATTATCGCAACGGCAGGCTTTCCAACGGCTGTTTCCAAAATGGTTGCTGAAAGCACGGCGAGAGGAGATGAGAAAGGCGCAAGAAAGGTTTTTGAAACTGCGTCAATCCTTCTTGGCAGCATAGGAATTATAGGGGCGACTCTTCTTTTTGTATTTGCAGACGACCTTGCAGTTTTCTTAGGAAACAGCGATGCTGCGTTTTGCATCAAGGTTATTGCTCCAACCATCTTCTTCACATCAATAGTATCTGCTTTCCGAGGCTATTTCCAGGGAAGACAGAATATGTATCCCACAGCGGCATCCGAGGTTATAGAAGCTCTTTCAAAGCTTGTGGTTGGCATTGTTCTTGCTATGTTCTTTATGAATATGGCGGTGGATAAAGACCTTGGAGTTATGGTTGACTTTGGGGCAAAAACTGTTCGGTCAGTTTTAGACAGGACCATTCTTTCTGCATCGGGCGCAATTTTCGGTGTCAGCATAGGTGCGGCAATGTCCCTTGTTTTAATGGTTATTGTTTATGGGGTATATGTTAAGAAAGAAAAAACTCTTAAAGTCCTTGAAATTGGCGAAAGAACAAGAAGAAACATCTTAAAAGAGCTTGTTTTAATCGCAATTCCAATCACAATCGGAGCGGCGGTTTCAAGTTTAACAAGTCTTGTGGATTTGGCAACTGTTATGAACAGACTTGTGGTAAATCCCGATGTATTCCAGAAATATGATTTCCTTTTTGCAAAGGGAACAGAGTTTTATAATCAGGCGGTTGAGCTATCCTGGAGCGGTGCAGAAATTCTTGAAAAGAAGGCCAACACCCTTTACGGAATGTATACGGGCCAGGCACAGACTATGTTCAATCTGCCTCTTACCATTATCGTTGCCCTTAGTATGAGCGCTGTTCCTGCCATTTCTTCTGCAATTGCAGGGAAAAGCGACGGGGAGGCTAAAACTATAACAAAAAGCCTTATAAAAATAACAGTGCTTTTTGCCCTGCCTTGTGCGGTAGGCCTTTCCGCTTTATCAAAAGGAATTTTGGGCCTTTTATACAGCGATGCAGATGCATTTATGCTTCTTGAAAAGCTCTCAATTGCTATAATTTTCGTCTCAATTGTTCAGGTAAGTAATGCGGTTTTGCAGGCCTATGGAAAGGTTTACTATCCCGTTTTCAGTATGCTTGCAGGGGGAGTTGCCAAAGTTTTAATGAACTATTTCTTCATTCCTGTATGGGGAATTGACGGGGCGCCTATTGCAACAATAGTTTGCTATGGAATAATCGCCCTTATAAATATAATCTGTATAGTCAGAGTGGTTAAAATCCGTTTTGACTGGATGGATACGGCTATAAAGCCGCTTTTTGCAGCCTTGGTTATGGGTTTTGTATTAATCTTTCTTGAAAATGCAATCGGCATTTCAAGAGGAGCAACAATACTAACCATTGGCATAGGGGGACTTGTTTATGTAATTTCCGCTTTTCTGGTAAGAGCCATAAAGCGTGAAGATATTTTAATACTTCCAAAAGGGGAGAAACTTGCCGAAATTCTTGAAAAATTCAGACTTATAAAGTAGGCAAAAGGAGAAAATATGAGTAAGAAATATACTTTTGAAGACTTGCTTTCCATTATGGAAAAGCTTCGAGGGGAAGGCGGTTGCCCTTGGGACAGAGAGCAGACTCACGAGAGCATAAAAAGAAGCATAATGGAAGAAGGCTATGAACTTATTGAAGCAATCGACACAGGGGACGGAGCGAAAATGGCTGACGAAAGCGGAGACCTTTTGCTTCAAGTTGTTTTCCATGCCCAGATTGGTAAAGAACTGGGCGAATATGATATGAGCGATGTAACAGACGCTATCTGCAAAAAGCTCATTCATCGTCATCCCCATATTTTTGGCGGAGAGGATATTAAAACCGCCGACGGCGTTTTGGATATGTGGGACGCAATTAAGAGAAATGACCGCGACCAGAAGACTGTCGCAGAGGAGCTTAAAGGGATTTCAAGATACCTTCCTTCTCTTACAAGAGCAGAAAAGGTGCAGAGCAAAGCCGTGAAAAACGGATACTTTTTAGGTGACATAAACATTGCAGATGCGGTTTATAATAAGCTTAAAATGATTGATGAAAATACAGACAAGGCTGCGGCGGAAAAATATCTGGGGCAGGTTCTTTTCAGCATAGTAACTGCTGCTAAAAACGCAGGGATTGATGCCGAGGTTGCCTTAAACCGCGAAATCTCAAACTTTATTTCAGAATATGAAAAATACGAAAGCGAGTCAAAATAATGAGACTTGATAAATATCTTAAAGTTACAAGAATTATAAAAAGAAGAACCGTTGCAAACGAGGCTTGCGACGGAGGAAGAGTCAGCGTTAACGGCAAAGTCGTTAAGGCTTCTTATGATGTTAAAATCGGTGACGAGATTGAAGTTGCCTTTGGAACAAAGGCTTTTAAAATAAGAGTTACGGATATAAAAGAGTCAACTCTTAAAAATGATGCTGCAAGCCTTTATGAGGTAATACAGTAAAAATTTAAATTGTAAAAAATGCTTGACATATGTCATGGTTTTTATTAAAATTAAAGTGTAGAGTTTTAAGTATTTGTGTAAACCTTTAAAATATATGTATTTTCTTTTAGTATTAGCGTTATACGATATACTGCCGTGGAGGCAGAATAAAAATTAAATAGGAGGGGATAGCCATAGAACTGATTATATCAATAGTGGCAGGTGTTGTTCTTGCCGGTGTAGTTGGAATTTCGGCTTTTAAATACGGATATTCATACCGTAAAAAAGTTGCCGAATTAAAAATAGGAAGTGCCGAAGAAGAAGCAAAACGTGTTATCGAAGGCGCAAAATCTGAGGCAATAAGAAATGCAGAAAATGCTAAAAAAGAAAAATTATTAGAAGCAAAAGAGGAAATACATAGAGGACGCGCTGAACTTGACAGAGAAATCAAGGAAAGACGCAACGAAATTCAGAGACAGGAAAGAAGAATTCAGCAAAAGGAAGACACAATTGACAAGAAAGCACAAAACATTGAAGAAAAAGAAGAATTAATGCAGCAAAAACTTGCAAAGCTTGAGGAAACTCAATTAGAGCTTGAACAGGTTAAAAAGCTCCAGATGGCTCAGCTTGAAAAAGTTGCTGACCTTTCTGCCGAAGAGGCAAGAAGAATTATTATGGAGCAGGTTGAAACTGATTCCCGTCACGAGGTTGCAATGCTTATTAAGAGCATTGAAGATCAGGCAAAGGAAGAGGCTGATGCTAAGGCAAGAAATATCATCACAGGCGCAATTCAGCGCTGTGCTGCTGACCATGTTGCCGAAACAACTGTATCTGTTGTAAATCTTCCTAACGATGAAATGAAGGGAAGAATTATCGGCCGTGAGGGACGAAACATAAGAACAATCGAAAACCTTACAGGGGTTGATTTAATTATCGACGATACTCCTGAGGCGGTTATTCTTTCAGGCTTTGACCCTGTTCGCCGTGAAGTTGCAAGAAGGTCTCTTGAAAAGCTTATAACTGACGGAAGAATTCATCCGGGCAGGATTGAAGAAACTGTTGAAAAGGCTCAGAAAGAGGTTGAACAGATTATTAAAGAAGAGGGTGAACAGGCTACCTTTGATACAGGTGTTCACGGTCTTCATCCTGAGCTTATCCGTCTTATCGGTAAGCTTAAATACAGAACAAGCTATGGCCAGAATGTTTTAAAACACGCTATTGAGGTTTCACATTTGGCAGGACTTATGGCGGCAGAGCTTGGAGCCGATGTTGCTCTTGCAAAGAGAGCGGGACTTCTCCACGATATCGGTAAGGCAATTGACCACGATGTTGAGGGTTCTCATGTTACAATCGGTGCTGATGTGGCAAGAAAGTATAAGGAAAACGAAAGAGTTATCCATGCGATTATGGCCCACCACGGCGATGTTGAACCAAATTCCATCGAAGCTTGTCTTGTTCAGGCGGCAGATGCTATTTCTGCGGCAAGACCTGCGGCAAGAAGAGAAAACTTGGAATCTTATATCAAGCGTCTTGAAAACCTTGAAGGAATTGCAAACTCCTTTGGCGGAGTTGAACGTTCCTTCGCAATTCAGGCAGGACGTGAAATCAGAATCATCGTTAAACCTGATAAGGTTAAGGACGAAGAAACTGTTTTACTTGCAAAGGATATCGTTAAGAAGATTGAGGATGAAATGGAATATCCGGGACAAATCAAAGTTAATGTTATCAGAGAAACAAGAGCAGTTGACTACGCAAAATAAAAAACTAAAACCGCAAAGATTTCCTTTGCGGTTTTATTATGAGGGAGTATGAAAGTTATAGAGTTGTTGTTAAGCCTTTTCTTTCCTGAAAAGTGTATGTTCTGCGGAAACATAACAAGGAAAGCGGAAAACTTCATTTGTGAAAATTGCAGACAAAGAGTAGCCTTTTGTAAGGACTTAAAATGTTGCAGTATTTGTGGAAAGCCTCAGGTAAGCCTTGGAGAAAAAGAGATTTGTTATCCTTGCCTCACTAAAACCTATCGCCCCTATAAAAGAGCAACCGCCGTAGTTAAGTATAACGATGAAACCAAAGTTGGAATAAAAAGATATAAAAACGGAAACGGTGAGATTGTGGGCGAAGCTATGGGTGTCCTTATGGCCGAAAGGGTTAAAGAGGTTTTCGGTGGCGTTCACTTTGACTTTGTTACGGGAATTCCACCCAGCGACAAAAGAGTGATTGAGCGAGGGTTCGATCCTGTGGCAGTTTTGTGCGACAGCATAGCCAAAGAGCTTGGGGCTCGCTATGAGAAAAGGGTTATTAAAAAGATTAAGAAAACCAAAAAGCAAAGCAGTCTTGATTATGAACACCGAATAAGGAATATGATTGGAGCTTTTGGACTTTATGACGGAATAGACTTAAAAGGGAAGAGGATTCTTTTAGTCGACGATGTTATGACAACAGGGGCAACTATTGAAGAGGGTGCTTATGTCCTTAAAAAGGGCGGAGGGAAGGAAATCTATGCTGTAACCTTTGCCACAACCACAAAAGAACCTAAAAGTTTCAATGAAAAAAGCGAAAAATCTTAGGATTTTTCGCTTTTTTTAATATGTAATTTATGGAAAGGCAAAAAACAAAAACTATATATTGTGTTTTAAAAAGATTGAAACCACAATTTAATCCATTTGTAACATAAAATTAAAATTTCTGCAAAAAATTTATAAAAAAACCTTGCAATTTCCATAAAAGTATAGTAAAATTTAATAAAGTGGTATGAAATGGGATGAAATACACTAAAATGGTATAAAACCTGGCCACTATCTATCAAGGTGGCTCAAATGCCAAGTATTAAGGAAAGGAGCTTTAAAGGATGCTTATCGGGAAATATTTTCATAATGTAGATACTAAGGGCAGAGTAAGTATGCCTGCGAAGTTCCGTGACAGTCTTGGCGGTCAGTTTGTTCTCTCCTGCGGAAGAGGGCAGTGCCTCCAAATCTATTCTATGGAAGAATGGATGAAATTTATGGAGAAGCTCCTTGCTTTAAAGGGCGGAGATGCAAATAAACTCAGAAAGGCCATTTTAAGTAATTCCATTGATTGTGAATTTGATGCTCAGGGAAGAATTCTTCTCCCTGCTGAATACAGAAACTTTGCACAGATTTCAAGAGAGGTTGCCTTTATCGGTATGTGCGACCACGCTGAAATCTGGGACAAGGCGACATGGGACAAGCAGACCGAAGGTCCGGAATTTACTCCGGAGGGAATAGAACAACTTATGGAAAGTCTGGGGCTTTAATATGGAATTTAATCATATTTCAGTTTTGCTTGATGAGAGCGTCTTGATGCTTGGGGTAAAAGACGGAATTTATGTTGACGGAACCTTAGGCGGCGGCGGACATTCTGAGCTCATTTTAAAGAAGATGAGCGGAGGACGGCTTATCGGCATTGACCAGGACACCGACGCTATTTCGGCGGCAAGCGAAAGACTTGAAGAGTATAAAGATAAGTTCACTGCGGTTCATAATAACTTTTCAAACATAAAAGAGATTTTAAGAGAACTTAACATAGAAGAAATTGACGGAGCAATCCTTGACCTTGGGGTTTCTTCCCACCAGCTTGACGAGGGAAGCCGAGGATTCAGCTATAACAAAGATGCCCGTCTTGATATGCGAATGAATAAGGAACAGCCCTTTTCGGCATACGAACTTATAAACACTTATTCAGAAAGCGACTTAAAGAGAATTATATATGCCTATGGGGAGGAGCGATTCGCCCCTGCCATAGCAAGAAACATAGTTGCCGAAAGAGAGAAGAAACCTATCGAAACGACCTTCCAGCTTTCGGACATAATTAAAAAGGCAATGCCAAAAGAGGCAAGGCAAAAGGACAAGCATCCTGCAAAGAGGACTTTTCAGGCCATAAGAATTGAAGTTAACCGAGAGATTGAAATTCTTGAAGGGGCAATAAGGGATTTTGTTTCTGTCTTAAAACCGGGTGGGGTTTTATCCGTTATAACATTCCATTCTCTTGAAGACAGAATTGTAAAAACCGTTTTCAATGATTTAGCCTCAGGGTGTATTTGCCCGAAAAATTTCCCCGTTTGCGTTTGCAACAAGAAACCGATAGTCAAGCTTTATAATAAGAAGCCTATCGTTTCAGGGGAAGAAGAGCTTAGGAATAATAACAGAGCCCACAGCGCAAAGCTAAGGGGAATAATAAAACTTTAAAGGAGAGGAAAGAATGAGTTATCAAAGCTATAACACAAGCAGTGCGTATAAACTTGACAACCCAGAGCGTGAAATAAAGCGTAAAGCTACCGCGAAGAAACCTAACCTTAAAAGAAAAGTTAATAAAAAGATGATGATGGTCCATAAAGTCAAAGGACTTTCTATGGTTGCGGCCGTTCTCGTTTTATCATTTATGATGGTAAGAGGCTATGTGGCAATTGACGAGATGAACGGAAACATAACCAAGCTTCGTAAAGAGTATAATTCCGTAATCGCTGAAAATCAGACAATCCAGGCTGAAATAAATAAGAACTTAGATTTAGAAGAACTTCAAAGAGCGGCAACGGAAGAATATAATATGACAAGACCGGAGAGATATCAGGTTTTCTATATTGATATGGGCTTTGAAGATACAGGAATCCACCTTGCAGAGAATGAGAATGAAAAAGCGACTCCTTCCCTTTCAGGTGCATCAGGTATGCTTGTTGGCTCAATGAACATTTTTGATTAAGTTATAAAAAAACAGGCGATAAAATATATTGTATAGAGCGAAAAGTAAAACAGAAAGGAGAACACGGCTTGTCCTTTTAGGAGGCCGCAGTGCTTAAAGTGCGAAATCAGGGTAGCTCTGTAAAACAAAAGAAACGAATAATGGCATTCCTTAGCATAGTGTTACTATGCTTTTTTGCATTGATAGTGAGAATTGCATATCTGCAAATTGTTAAAGGAGAAGAGCTTACTATTGCGGCAAGAGAACAGCAGACGGTTGACAGCCTTATAACTCCTGAGCGAGGAAACATCTATGACCGAAACTATAAGGTTATGGCAAGCAATATGACTGTTGAAACTTTAAGCATCTCCCCTGCCGATGTTAGAAAAAACAAGAATCAGACCATAGAGGAAATTGCGGAGAAAATATCAGAGGTCTTCGGCACAGACGAAGAAACAATGTTAGAGCGAATAAAAAGCAACACCAATTTCCAGTACATAAAAAAGAAAATCGGGAAAACAGAGGCGGACGAATTCCGTGCATATATAAACAAATATAAGCTCAGTGGCTTTCGCTTTACGGAAGACACAAAAAGATATTATCCTTACGGCAACTTTGCCTCCCACGTTATTGGTTTCGTAGGCTCGGATAACCAGGGCCTTGAAGGGATTGAAAATGTTTATAATGATGTTTTAAGCGGTATCCCTGGGCGAATTGTAACGGCTGACCAGGTTTCCGGAATGGAAATTCCCGATAACTATGAAAGATATGTTGAGGCGGTTGATGGAAACAGCATTGTTTTAACCATTGATGAAACTATCCAGCATTTTGCTGAAAAGCATCTTGAAAATGCGAGAATTGAAAACGAGCTTCAAGAGGGAGCTGCGGCTATTGTTATGGATGTTAACAGTGGCGAAATTCTTGCTATGGTAACAAAGCCCGACTATGACCTAAACGAGCCTTTTGCCATAACAGAGGCGGTTGAAAAGAAATATGAGGGAATAAAAGAAGAGCTGGAAGAATTAGAGGGCGACGAATATAACGCAAGAGTTACAGAGGTAACTCAGTTTTTAAGACGAAACAAAGCGGTTGTTGACACTTATGAGCCGGGTTCAACATTTAAGATTGCCGTTGCATCAATGGCTCTTGAAGAAAAAGTTGTAGGGTTAAACGACCATTTCTATTGCGGAGGAAGCATAAAGGTTGCTGACAGAACAATAAGTTGTGCTAACCGAAACGGCCACGGAAGTCAGACTTTCCAGATGGCAGTCCAGAACTCCTGCAACCCTGCTTTTATCCAGATTGGTGCAAGAGTGGGAACTAAGAATTTCATAAAGTATCTCAAAGGCTTCGGTTTCTTGCAGAAGACGGGGATAGAGCTTCCCGGTGAGCAGTCAGGTATTTTCCACGCAGAGAGCAACTTTAAGGAAATCGACCTTGCAACCTCATCCTTCGGACAGAGCTTTAATGTAACCCCTCTTCAAATGGTTTCTCTTGCGGCAGCTGTTGCTAATGGCGGAAAGCTTATGAAACCTCATCTTATCAAGCAGATTATTGATAAAGATATGAATGTGGTTGAGGATATCCAGCCGACAACAGTTCGGCAGATTGTTTCCAAGGAAACAAGCGATACAATGCGAACTATCTTAGAATCGGTTGTTTCAGAAGGCGGCGGTAAGAACGCTTATCTGGCCGGATACAGAATTGCAGGAAAAACAGGAACATCAGAGAAACAGCCACGAGGCAACGGCAAGTATGTTGCTTCATTTATAGGTTTTGCTCCTGCCGACGACCCTCAGGTTGTTTGCCTTGTAATCCTTGACCAGCCTCCTGTTGGGAATACTTATTACGGCGGTCTTATAGCGGCGCCTGTTGTTAAGAACATATTAGACGAAACACTTCAATATCTCAATGTTGAACCTGAATACACAGAAGAAGAAATGCAGTTTATTGACATTTTAGTTCCTGATGTTGTGGGAAGAACTCCTGATAAGGCAAAGCAGACAATGGAGAAGGCAGGCTTTAAGGTTAAGGTTTACGGCAACGGAACAAATGTTATTGAGCAGATGCCGAAAGCTAATGCGAAAGTATCCAAGAATTCAAACATAGTATTATATACAGAGAAAAGTAGCGAAAAGCAGATGGTGACAGTTCCAAGAGTTTTGGGAATGTCTCCTGCTGAGGCGAATAAAGTCCTGACAGATTTAGGACTCAATGTAAAAATAAAAGGCGTTTCCAACACCGCAGGGGCGGCCCATTGCAGCGGCCAGCTTCCTCTTGGCGGAACAATTGTTGAGGCGGGAACGGTTGTAACTCTTAACTTCACCTATGCGGAGGTAAGGGATTAACGGGGGATTAGATATGAAACTTTGCGAGCTTTTAAAGAATGTAAAAGTTAAAAAAGTTATAGGGAATGAAGAGGTAAATATTTCAGGCATAACCTTCGATTCAAGAGAGGTAAGGGCAGGATATTTATTCATCTGTATTCCTGGGTTTAAAGCAGACGGCCACGACTTCGCAGCCCAGGCAATTGACAAGGGGGCAGTGGCTCTCCTTGCCGAGCACGAAATTGAAGGAATCGGCGCAACAACAGTCATTGTTGAGGATTCAAGAAAGGAGACCTCGACAATTGCGGCAAACTTTTATGACCACCCTTATAAAAAGCTCAAAATTGTTGGGATAACCGGAACAAACGGCAAAACCACAACAACATATCTTATAAAGTCAATTCTTGAAAGTTATGGGAAAAAGGTTGGCCTTATCGGAACAAACCAGAATTTAATCGGAGATATGGTTCTTCCGTCTCAGCATACAACCCCTGATGTTATTGAGCTTATGGAGCTTCTTTCTAAAATGATAGAAGAAGAGGCAGAGTATGTTGTTATGGAGGTTTCCTCTCATTCTCTTGCCTTAAACAGAGTCTCCACCTGTGATTTTACGGTTGGGGCGTTTACCAACATAACTCAGGACCACCTCGATTTCCACGAAACAATGGAGAATTATTTAGAGGCGAAGTCGAAGCTTTTCTCTCTCAGCAAGGTTGCGGTTATAAACAATGACACGGATGTAGCAGAGTATCTTATAGATAAGGCGCAGGGTTGTCAGATTATAACTTATGGCAAGGAAAAACCGTCTGATGTTTTTGCTGAAAACATAAAGCTTTTAGGAAACGGAATTGAATTTGATTTAGTTTATAATGGCGATAAGCAGAAAATGAGCCTTAGTATTCCGGGAGAATTTTCGGTTTATAATGCCCTTACTGCTATTTCCTGCTCAATAGGTCTTAATGTGCCTCTTTCGGAAATTGCAAAAGGTCTCGAAAGTGCGGAAGGGGTTAAAGGAAGAATTGAGGTTGTTAAAACCAACACTCCTTACACTGTTATAATCGACTATGCTCATACCCCTGACGGACTACTCAATATCATAAATGCCATAAGAGGTTTTGCAAAAGGAAGAATTATAACTCTCTTTGGCTGTGGCGGAGACAGAGACAAAACAAAGCGTCCTCTTATGGGAAAAATTGCAGGGGAGCTTTCAGATTTCTGCGTTGTGACAAGCGATAATCCAAGATCCGAAAACCCGTCTGATATTATAAAGGATATCTTAGTTGGCATAAACGAAACAGAATGCGACTATGCGGTGGTTGAAAATCGGTTTGAAGCCATTGAGTTTGCTCTTGACCACGCGGAAAAAGATGATATAATATTACTTGCAGGGAAAGGTCACGAAACCTACCAGATTTTAAAAGACAGAACGATTGTGTTTGATGAGCGGGAGATTGTTACCAAGCTTATCGAAAACACACAGCACTAAAAGGGGTGCGGATTGGAGTTAGGCTATGGAATGGCGATTGACACTTGGCGAGATTGCAAGAGCGACGGGCGGAATGCTTTGGTATGCCGACAGCGACGAAATAGTTAAAGATGTTATAACAGACAGCCGACAGATTATTGAAGGCTCTGTTTTTGTTGCCTTAAAGGGCGAGAATTTTGACGGCCATAGATTTGTCCAGAGCGCAACAGAGGGCGGAGCGGTTTGCTCTGTGGTTGAGCATTGGGATAACGACGACGGGACATATCCCGTTATAGTTGTTGACGATACCCATAAGGCTCTTCGCGATATTGCAAAGCTGTATAGAAGCCAGTT
>JAFQRU010000005.1 GCA_017409915.1 Clostridia bacterium | reverse complement strand
ATAATTATCTAAATATATAAAAATTACACAGGAGGTGGCAAAAGTGCATTTTAACAGCAGAGAGGATATTATCGAGTTAACACCGCAATGGAAAGGCGAAAGACTTCCAGACGGCAGACCGAAAGTAGACGAAAAATATTTAAAGGCACTTAAAACTTTAACACTTGAAGAAGTATGGAAACCAATTTATGTAAAGGGTTATGAAAGCCAGTTTGAAGGCAGACTTCATACTCTTCATGACGACGGAAGAAAACTTATAGGTAGAGCTGTAACAGCTACATATTGCCCATTCCGTCCTGACCTTGACGAAGTAACAAAAGATATTGGCAGAAGTGAAGGCAGAACAGGAACATATAACCAGTGGGTAATTGATAACTTAATGGAATACGATGTCCCTGTTATTGATATGTATGATAAAATCTATAAAGGCACATATCTTGGCGGAAACCTTACAACAGCTCTTAAAAATAAGACTAAGAACGAAAACGGCGGAGCGGTTGTTTGGGGCGGTATCCGTGATACTGAACAGATGAAAAAGGTAGAAGATACTCAGGTATACTACCGAGGAATTGACCCAACTCCAATTCGTGAGTTCATTATGACAGGCTATAACACAGCAACAAGAATCGGTAATGCAATCTGTCTCCCAGGCGATGTTGTATTCGGTGCAGGCGGCGGAGTATTATTTATCCCAAGCCACTTGGTTGAAGAAGTTGTTGGCGGAGCGGCAAAGACACAGGTTAAAGACCTTTTTGGTTTTGAAATGATTTCTCTTAACAAGTTCACAACAGCCCAGATTGACAGAAACACCTGGACAAAAGAAATGCTTGATATGCTTATGGAATTCATCGAAACAGATGACAGAGCCGAAAGCTACAGAGGTATGGACTGGTCCTTAGAATATGATCTTGCAATAAACGGCGATCCTAACGATACACAGTCTGCATTATAATTATAAAATTTGAAAGGAAGATAATTATGGATTTTAAGAATAAAGTTGCAGTGATAACAGGAGCGGCTGGAACACTTTGCTCCGAAATAACATTAGACCTTGCTAAAAAAGGCGTAAAGGTTGTTATGGTTGACTTAGCAGCAGAAAAGCTCCAGGGCCTTGCAGAAAAAATCGAAGCTTTTGGCGGAGAATATATGATTGAGACAGGGGATGTTACAAGCCTCGAATCTATGACAAAGGTTGCTGACAATGTGTTTGCAAAATGGGGCCCTTGCGATTTCTTAATAAACGGTGCAGGCGGTAACCAGCTTAACGCTTTAACAACTATTACAGAGTTCGACCCAATCGAACTTTCTAATGAAAAGCCTGAGGGTATGAGAGGTTTCTTTGACTTGGATATGCCTACATACGAGAGAGTTTTAAAGATAAACACAATAGGAACAGTTGTATGCTGTCAGGCATTTGGTAAGCAGATGGCTTTGGCTGACGGTGGTGCAATCATTAACTTTGCATCAATGAACGCATATTGCCCGCTTACAAGAGTTCCTGCTTACGCTATGAGTAAGGCTGCTATTGAGAACTATACAAAGTGGCTCGGAAACTACTTTGCTCCTGCAAATATCCGAGTAAACGCTATTGCCCCTGGTTTCTTCGTAAACGAGCGTTCTATCAACTACTTAGGAACAGTTGAAACAGGCCTTACAGCAAGAGGTGAACAGGTTATTAACCATACACCAATGAAGAGATTCGGTGTTGCTTCTGACCTTTTAGGCTGTGTTGAATGGCTTTTAAGCGACGATAAAGCAGGATTTGTAACAGGTATTACTATCCCTGTTGACGGTGGATTCTTAACAAAGAGTGGCGTATAATTTCAGGAGAGTGGCTATGATAAAAATCAATGCTAATCAAGTTGTAAAGAAACAAGAAAATTTCTGGAACCATATTTTATTTCATCCAACAGACGCAATTGAGGACGATTGGGGCAGAAAAATTCTTGATGAAATATCAAAGGATAAAGCTGCCAAGATGGTGCGTATCTACAATATGTTTGAAGATATTGTATCCGTGGGTGAAAACGGCGAGTTTTGTTATGACTATTCTCTTAACGATTTAAGAATTGAGTATCTTCTCGAAAAAGGCTTTACACCTATGATTGCTTATGGTTGTGTTCCGCCTTTTATGGCAGTTGACCCTGAGGAAAACAGCAGTGTATCCCACAATAAAACCAGATATAAAGGTAAAATGTGGACCACTTCTCAGCCAAAAGACTATAAGCTTTGGGAGGAAATTTGTTACCAATATACAAAGCATATAGTTGAGCGTTACGGAGAAGAGGAAGTTTCAAAGTGGCGTATTCATTGTTTAAATGAGCCTGATGTTGCGAATTTCTTTATGAGAGATGCGTCAGTTGATGAAAGATGCACCGAATACTGCAAGCTTTATGATGGCTTTGAAAAAGGTGTTTTAAGAGCAACTGATAAGATTAAAATCGGCGGTCCTGCATGGGCATTTTATTATGAATTTATGGAAGGCTTCTTAAAGTTTCTGAAAATGGAAAACAAGAAGATAGATTATATCTGTTTCCATAACTACGGAACTGACCCCCCATCAATTCAGTCAGGGGAAAGACCTATTTGCGTTGAAAATCAGTTCACTAACTTTGAAAAAATGCGTGATCTTGTTGAAAAGTATTTTCCAGAGGGAATTGAGCTTATTCAGGATGAATGGGGAATGGGCACAGGCGGATTTTTAAATATTGAACGCCATCCTTATTACATTACTCGTGAACATGAGGTTTTTTCAGCTTATTACGGACAAATGCTCACCAAATATGCAAAGGAATACACAAACTTAGGGGTTCAGATGATCTGTCTTTCCGGACAGCACGAAATGACTACCGAGTTTGAGGGCTTCAGAAACTTTTTCTCTCTTAACTTTATCAAAAAGCCAATTTATAATGCTTATGTTTTAGGCGCAAAGCTTAAAGAAAACATTTTGGCTGATGAAATTGACGGAGAATATGTAACATCTCTTGCAACCAAGGACGACAACGGCGATTTGGCAATCCTCATAAACTATGCGGAAAAGTATTTTGACGAAAATCTTCCGGATGTAACAATTCCTGTTAAAATTTCAGGTCTTGACGGCAAGAAAAAGATTTCTGTATGGAAGATTGATAAGGACAATACTAACCCATATCGCGTTTTCATAAAGGAAAACATGGATGAAAAGCTCAATGAAGAGCAGATTGCATATTTAAGAGATGTTGCAACATTAAAGCCTGAAACTTTTGCTTTGGAGGCAAATGGTGAATTAGAACTTGAAATTTCAACAACTGCAAACGGAACTGTTTTGGTTCAGGTAGAAGATGAGGTATAAATATGTTACTTACAGATTATTTTAGAAGCGACAGGGATTTAACCTGGGACTATGCCAAGCAATGTGGCGTAAACCACGGGGTAATAAGACTCCCTGAAACAGACGATTTCAATATTACAGATAAAAGCCATTGGGATACAGTTTATAAAAACTTTACAGACTTTGGTGTTAAGCCTTTAATCATTGAGCCTATGCCAAACGCTTTGCATGACCATATAAAAGCCGGAGACGAGATGAGAGATGAGTGCATTGAAAAGGTTATAAAGATGTTCCCAATTATGGAAGCTTTGGGTATAGAGTCAATCTGTTTTAACTTTATGGCTCATATCGGCTGGCTCAGAACAGGCAATGAGTTTAAAGAAAGAGGCGGAGCACTCGTTACAGAGTTTGACCTCAATGATTTTAAGCCAACAGGCCAGAAAATTTCCGAGAAAGAGCTTTGGGATAATTATGAATATTTCATAAAAGCAGTTATCCCTTATGCTGAAAAACACGGAGTTAAATTGGCTCTTCATCCGGATGACCCGCCACTTCCAAAGCTTGGCGATGTTTCAAGAATTATGATAAACTACGAAAATATAAAGAAAGCTATTTATGGCATCGTAGAAAGCGATAATCTTGGTGTAACAATGTGTCAGGCGACTTATCTTATGATGGGAGAGGACCTTTATAAAGTTATCCCTGAACTTGCTAAGAAAATCTTTTTCGTTCATTTCAGAAATGCAACTGGAAATAAGCTTAAATTCCACGAAACTTTCCACGACAATGGCGAAATTGATATGGCAGATATCTTAAAGCTTTATAAGAAGTGCGGAGTTGATGTTCCAATCCGAGTTGACCATGTTCCTCAGATGGCAGGGGAAAACTTAGGTGGCGGAATGGCAGGGTATACTGCTGTTGGCAGACTCTATGCAATAGGCTATCTCAAAGGCCTTATTGAAGCTATCGAAAAAGAATAAAATAAAAAACACTTATAGGAAAACCCTATAAGTGTTTTTTGCTTTGGTGCGCCCGAAGAGACTTGAACTCCCACGTCATTGACACTAGATCCTAATGGTTATATAGCATATGTGAAAGAATTATTTTCTTTTGCATATGCTATTTTTTATCCAATATCAAAAAAAATAATATGCAAATGCAATATTCTCATTTAAAATCACATGTTCAGCTCTTTTGTCTTAATGCAATCTTAATACAGAAGTTCAACCGTTAATGCCATCTTAAAAAGCATTATGCTACAATGATAGTAGGAAATAAGATACACTTGAATGGTGGTTTTGCTATGAATACAGGT
>JAFQRU010000023.1 GCA_017409915.1 Clostridia bacterium | reverse complement strand
TCGCCTAAATCCAAAATCCTTTTAGATTGCATTTCCCGCCTGTATTTTTCAATCAGGAACATCCATTTATCTTCGCCTTTTTCGTCTTTAACGCAAAAGCTTTCGCCTGCCTTTTCCTCGCACATAAATTCTTCAATTATGACTTCCTTGTTAAGCAGTTTCGCCAGAGGCTCGGCAGTCATTCTCGCTCTTTTTAAAGGCGAGGCGTATATCTTATCAATTCCGTGAAGGGACAGTCTTTTAGCGATAGCCTCTGCCTGCTCCTGCCCCATCTGTGTTAAGCCGTTAGGGTTATAAACGGGTTCTCCGTGGCGAATTATATATAAAAGCATAATTTTCACTCCTTATTCCTTAAATTATACCATTAAAAACCTAAATAGTCAAATAAAAAAGGGGTCCCTTTTTCAAGGGACCCTAAGTTTTATATTAGTTAAAGTATTTAACTGTCTTATAAAGTGCTTCAAGATCGCGGTTTAATTCTTCCGCATCATAATAGTTTGTTTTAAGAAGCATAAGTCTTGGCTGGAGAGATTCTGCAACAGGACAAAGACCTTCCATCGGGAACTTCATATCCTTCATAAGTGGCATATATTTTTCTCTTCCCATAAGGTTCATCTGCTGGAGGAATGGTTCCTGATAAGAAAGCTTCCAAGCAGCATAGAAACCGGGACCGCCGTTTTCAACGAACTTATTATAAACATCTTCCCACTTAATTGAATCGTCAATAAGCTTACCTGCATAGCCCCAGTATGAGTTTACGCAGTCGTCAGGAGTATGCTGTTCTTTAAACCATTTTGCGTCCTTTAAAACTTCTCTTGTTTTCATAGCGGACTCAATACGATTTTCAACAAGCTCTTCGATTCTCTCTGTCTGAGCAAGAGCAACAGCGGCACAAACATCAGAAATTCTGTAATTCCAGCCTGCTGATGCGTGTCTGAAATAGTTTGGATTCTGGATGTCGCTCTTTAAAATTCGGCCTTTCTTAGCGCCGATTGAGCCATAACCAAGTCCTGAATATCTTCTTAACTTTTCAGCATATTCTTCGTTATCGGTAATAACCATACCACCTTCGCCTGCGGATAAGTGCTTGGATGCCTGGAAGCTGAAGCTTGCCATATCTCCAAGGGTTCCAACGAGCTTTCCTTTATATTTTCCTAAGAAACACTCTGCATCGTCTTCAATAACAACCAGGTTATGTTTCTTTGCGATAGCATTGATTGCATCAAAATCAGGGCACATTCCCAAAAGAGCAACAGGCATAATAGCCTTTGTTCTTGGAGTTATAACCTTTTCAATAGCCTTGGCACTAATCTGATATGTATCAGGGTCAACATCGGCATAAACAGGGGTTGCGCCTGCGTGAAGAACAGCAAGAGTTGTGCTTGACATTGTAAGGGGCGGAACGATAACCTCATCCCCTGCGCCAACTCCTGCAGCTTCTAAAGCTATATGAAGAGTTGCTGTTCCGTTACAGAAACTGATTGCAAACTTTGTTCCGAACTTTTCAGCAAAAGCAGCTTCAAGTCTTTTGTTCATTGAACCGTTATAGGAAGTTCTAAATCCCTGGTCCAAAACCTCTTTAACATACTCGTATTCTTTGTTACTAATTCTCGGATGCATAATATTTCTCCTCTCGTTTAAGGTTTCTTACAAGAAAATTATATCATCCGGATTTTTTCATTTCAATTGCAGTTTAGGACATCTTCACTGCCCTTTCGTCCCTTTTATGCTGTTCTTAACCGTTTCGCCGAAAAATCTTTTATATGCCCTCTGGAAAGCAGAAACGGATTCATAGCCAACCTTTTCCACTATCTTCTCAATGGACACCTTATTCTCCTCAATCATGGCACGAGCCATATTCATTCTCATTGTTAAAAGAACCTCGGAGAAACTGCTGTTATATTGCTTTTCAATTATTCTTGTGAGCTGTCTTTCACAGACGCCCAAAAGAAGAGCAAGCTCTTTTTTACTGCAAGAGGGACTTGCAAAGTTATATGTAAAATAATCTTCTAATATGCAAAGTCTCTTTTCGTCAAGGGTTTGGAAATTCTTCATCGCACTCTTTGAAGTTTTTCCGATTGCACGGCAGAGAAGGACTATTAAAAGCTGAAACTCTGCTGTAAGCTGTTCCATAAACCCGAAAGAGTTATCCTCAGACAGCTTTTGTATTGATTTTATTCTGTTAAGTCCGCCAAAAGTATCCTCTATTCTTATTGCTTCGCTCAAATTTTTAAGGACATTATAAATTGCAACAGAGCTTCCCTTCCCTTTAAAAGAAAGGAGAAAGGAATTAACGGAAATTATATCCTCTTTCCGTCCGTCAATTGCCAGATGCTCTGTGTTTGGGGGAATCAAAATGAAGTATTTTTCGTCCCTTTTATTTACATATATAATTTCATAGCAGGGATGCTTATGAAGAACAGGGATTTCTTCCTGCTTATCCATCATAAATTTCTGCACAACAGAAATCTGAATTCCAGGAAGATTTACCTGAATAAACTCTCGTATTGCTTTGTTCTCCATTTTGCATCACCTCTTTTCCTTATGCAGATTTTTTACGCCAGAGTGTCATACATCTCCATAGCGTTTGCGATATCCTCAAAGCTATTGCAATGACCGTTTTTAACATATAAATAAGATGTTGTCATACCACTTACCAAACAGCTCTTAATGTCAAGGTTTCCTAAAAGGCCTGCGCAGAAACCGCTGTTAAAGTTATCTCCGCCACCTGTTGTCTTTTTAGGTTTTTCACAAAGGATACCACTAACCTCAACTTCGCCGCCGTCATAAACCGCAGCTGAACTGTCAACAGGGTGGATAACAACTGTTCCAATGCCTGAAAATTCTTTAATCTTTCTTGCAATCGGGAGAGAGCCCTCATATTCCCCTTCCCCTAAAATTGAGTGCATAACCATAGCCTCACTCTTGTTAAGGCCAAGATATGTTGGAGCATATTCGCTATACTTTCCGAACATTTTAAGAGCCGCCTTAATTTCTTCCGGGCGTCTTTTAGCACAGTCAGCAATATCAATATAAACCTTTCTGTCTCTTTTAGAAAGTCTTGGCATAACAAGTTCTAAAAACTTTTCATAAATCTCGTGGAAATGCACCAGATAGCTCCAGTTAACCAATGTTATAATATCTGCATCGTCGAAAATTTCAACGAGTTCGTCAATGCTTATTCTTTCTATCAAGTCATCCCAACGGAGACGGCTTATCTTTTCAATGTCGCTCATTATTATTTTGCCGTCTTCAAACTCAAAAAGATAAGAATAACCAGGTTCGCTTATGCTTATTGTTTTACAGTTTTCGTTAAGAGCAAAAACAGGGCTCTTTTCAGGATAGCCAAGGGCACCAACACATGTGCAGCTTACCCCCATATTTGCAAGGCCGTTTGCATAGTGCGGACCGCAACCGCCAAAGTCGGTCTGGCTTATAATAAGCTCGATATTACCGCTCCGTCCTGCAAGAGATGTAATCTTCTCGCCGAACTGATCGATTGTCGGGAAATATGTGCAATTATTCTCGTCCGCTCTTGTTTTAACGGGATGGATGAGATAGTCGATAAACCCGTCAAAGCCGATGCTTACTTTCTTGCTTCTTATTAAATCTTTTCTTTCCTTAAACTGTTTTGAATATTTCATTTTATTTCCCTCCGATTAAAGATTTTCTGACCAGTAAACTGCTTGTTCAACCCACTTTGCAATGGCAGGATTACACCATTTTTCATTTCCACACATTGTTACTTCGTTTCCAAGAGCAACTCCGTGAGGTGCGTCAGGATATATATGCATTTCAAACTTTATTTTCTGCTCTGCAAGAGCGTCTGCCAGAACAAGAGAATTCTTAACATCAACAATCTCGTCGTTTGATGTGTGCATAATAAACGCCGGGGAAGAGTTTTCGCTTATGCAGTTTTCGATGCTGACCATAGCGAGCTTTTCTTCTGTAACTTCTTCGCCCTTAAATAATCCTTTAAAGGAAAAACCGTGATGTTTTGCCGAGAGAACAGGATAAATAAGCATCATTCCCTTTGGCTTGTTATATCCAAATGGCATTGGAACTGCATCATATATTTCTTTTCTGTCCCACATTGTTCCTAAGGACGCCGCAAGATGGCCTCCTGCTGAAAAGCCCACAACAAAAACTTTGTCAGGGTCAATTCTATACTCCTCTGCATTATCGCGGATATGCTTAACCGCCATAGAAGCTTCAATCAAATGGGCAGGGAACGCCTTATGCCCTGCGGAATAGTTAAGCACGAAAGCGTTAAAGCCATGAGATAAAAACGCCATAGCAATAGGCTCTCCTTCTCTTGCGGCACACATGCCATAGCCACCACCGGGCATTATAAGGATTGCGCTTCTTTTAAAATCCTTGATTTCTTGTGCCGCATATACATCAAGATATGCGTGTTCATTATCTTCTTCAAGCATAACTCTCTTGTTAATCATTTCCCTTATCTCCTTTACTTTATTGTTTTTGCAACATCTAAGATAATATCCGCCACCTGTCGAGCGCAAACCCGAGTACCTTCTTCGGTTAAGTGGATATTATCATCTTTGCGGATATATTTATCAATATCTTTTTTTACTAAACTATGCAAATCGTTTATGATAACCCCTTTTTCTTTAAGCAAAGGAACTATTATCTCATTATACCTTTCGATTTTATCGTTTTTATCGTATGGATTCTGCTCGGTTACGGGAGTTGTTGTTGCGAAAATTACTTTATCGTATTTTTTGAGCAAAAGGTCCGCAATCCTCAGCATATTATCAATATACACATTTTCGGGGGTAAAACATCCGTCTCCGAAGAGATTGCATATATCCCACAAGCCGTTATTCCAATGGACGATTCGGCTGCCTTCCATTTCCGCCCGCCACTCAAAGAGGCCTCTTAGAGTATAGGCTGAAAATCTGCAATTGTCCTGAGGCTGATATACAGTAAAATCATCTCCTAAAAGGCTGGGAACTTCTTTTCCGTATGCACCTCTTATGGAATCTCCAAGCAGTGTTATTTTCATAAGATTTCTCCTATTCGCTATATTCGATCTCTATGTTCGTCGGATACTCTGAAAAAACTTTTCTGAATATTCCTTCAAACTTCGCCTTACTCAGCACTCCGTCATATAAATTTATGCCGTGGAGCTTGGCAAGACCATCGGTATAGTCTTTAAGCTTATAAACAACAAAATTTCTTGAATTATAATCGTATTGGGTTACTATTGGGGTAAACTTTGCCGAAACCGTCTTTTCTTCCCCTTTTACACTAAATTCAAGACCTGCCATTCCGCCTAAGAGATTTTGGGTATCCTTTTGTCTTGAAACAAAATTACCCAAGGAATAAAAGACAACACATTCGTTTCCGTTTTCACTCTTTATCCATTCGCAAGGCTCTATAACATGAGGATGAGAGCCTATAATTGCGTCCGCTCCCCACTCACACATTTTAAGAGCGAGGGCCTTCTGCCCATCCGATGGGTTAAGCCAATATTCATTCCCCCAATGAGGGAAAACCACAACAAAGTCAACCTCATCCCGAACTGACTTTATATCTTCTTCAATCTTCTTTTCGTCAAGAAGATTTACCATATATTCTTTTCCGGCAGGAAGAGGAATTCCGTTGGTACTGTATGTATAATTGAAAAGGGCAAACTTAATGCCGTTCTTTTCAATTATATCAGGGCTGATTTTCATTTCTTCGCTTTTATTTATGCCAAGATAGGTTATATCGTCATATCCTTCCCAAAAGTCAATTGTCGCTTCAATCCCCTTAACCCCTCTGTCCATAATATGATTTGAGGCGTGGAGAATAACATCAAAGCCCTCGTTGGCGAGAGTTTCGCCCACTTCTTTCGGAGAGTTAAACATTGGATAGCCCGAAAGGCCCATTTCCTCTCCGCCAAGGACTGTTTCCTGACCGATAACCGCCAAATCCGCATTGACTATATCCTCACGGAGCTTAGAGAAAATCCTGCTGTAATTATAGCTCCCGTCTTCCTGTTTACCGTCAAGGATAACAGGCATATGCATAAGATTATCCCCTAAAACTACCATTGATGCAGTTCTAGCAGGCTCTTCATATACCCCCTCCTCAACGCTTGTTGGGGTGGCTACGCAAGAGGTAAGAAAACACAATATTAAAATCAGCCATAAAAGTCTTATTTTAAATCTTTTCATAGCTCTTATGATAACTTAGCTTTAACGATTTCGTTAATCATTTTTCCGTCTGCTCTGCCCTTGGTTTTCGGCATAACAGCAGCCATAATTTTGCCCATATCTTTCATTGAAGTTGCGCCAACCTCGGCAATTGCTTCGGCAACAATCACTTCAAGCTCTTCTTTGGTAAGCTGTTTTGGAAGATAAGCGAGTAAAATTTCAATTTCACGGTTGATGTCCGCAATCAAATCCTCTCTTCCACTCTTTTCATATTCAGGAAGAACATCGCGGCGGCGCTTTAATTCCTTTGCGATAACTTCAATAACGCCTTCATCGGAAAGCTCTGTCTTATTATCCTTTTCAAACTGCAAAACAGCACTGCGAACCATCTGCACAGTGTTTTTTCTTATAACATCCTTTTCTTTCATTGCAATTTTAAGGTCGTCCATAAGTGTTTCTTTTAAACTCATATCTATCTCCTCCTAAATTTAAAACAAAAACCGCCTTTAAATCCCAAGGCGGCTATTATTGTTTATTTAATTATTTGAACTTGCGTTTTCTTGCAGCCTCTGATTTCTTTTTGCGTCTTACACTAGGCTTTTCATAATGTTCTCTTTTTCTAACTTCAGAAAGAACACCGGCCTTAGCACATGAACGCTTAAATCGACGAAGCGCGCTATCTAACGATTCATTATCTTTAACTCTGATTTCAGCCATTATCGATTCCCTCCCTCCAAATTAACATTGGGATAGTGGATTTGTTTTATGTCAAAACCTTGACTGTCAAAAATTCTACTCATACATTATAACTGGTTTTTGGATTTATGTCAAGCGATAATGCAAAAAATTTTTGGTTTTGTCAGTTTTTGGATTTTGCTATCATTTCATAGAGGGTTTCGATGGCATCAGATAAACCTCCGACTTTATCAATAACGCCGTGGCTGACCGCTTCCTCGCCAAATAAAACAGTTCCAACATCGTTGGCGATTTCGTCGGTTTCAAAAAGAAGAGTGGAGAATTCTTCCTTGCTTATTTCAGAGTGAGAAACCACAAAATTTATAATTCTGTCCTGAATTTTATAAAGATAGTCAAACATCTGCGGAACACCGATAACCGTCCCGCTCATACGGACAGGGTGGATAGTCATTGTGGCTGAGGGAACAATAAAAGAACAGTCCGCCGATACTGCAAGAGGAACGCCTATGCTGTGACCTCCGCCTAAAACCAGAGAAACCGTCGGCTTTTTCATTGAGGCTATAACCTCCGCTATGGCAAGTCCCGCTTCAATGTCGCCCCCAACCGTATTTAAAATCACTAAAAGTCCGTCAATGTTTTCGTCCTCTTCAACGGAAACAAGTTTAGGCAGAATATGCTCATATTTGGTGGTTTTGGTCTGGGGCGGAAGAACGCTATGTCCCTCAATTTGCCCTACGATACTTATGCAAAAGAATTTTCCTCTGCTACCGCCAACCTCAACTCCGCCCATGTCTTTTATGCTTTCATATTCCTCATTTATAGCTTCGTTTTTACCGTTATTTTCATTTTCCGACATTTTTCTTCCCCTTTTCTGATATTTCTCTTTATATTATGAAATTTAAATAAGAAAAATATTCTTGATAAATTTATATAAATATGCTATACTGAAATGTAGACTATATTAGGAGGGATGAATTATGCCAATTAAAGTTTCAGACAATTTACCGGCTATTGAAGTTTTGAATCAGGAAAACATATTTGTTATGACGGAAACTAAGGCTATGACACAGGACATCCGTCCCCTTGAAATAATAATTTTAAATCTTATGCCAACGAAAATAACAACGGAGACTCAGCTTCTCCGCGCGCTTGGAAATACACCGCTCCAGATAAATGTTTCTTTTATGCACACAAAGACACATCTTTCAAAAAACACCTCAAAGAGCCATATCGAAACATTCTATTGCACCTTTGACGAGGTTAAAGACAAGAAATTCGATGGTCTTATTATAACAGGCGCTCCTGTTGAGACAATGGCCTTTGAAGAGGTTGACTATTGGGATGAGCTTTGCGAGATTATGGACTGGTCAAAGACAAATGTTACTTCTACCTTCCATATTTGCTGGGGTGCTCAGGCGGCGCTTTATCATCACTACGGCATAAAGAAATATCCCCTCGATAAAAAGATGTTCGGGGTGTTCCCGCACAGTGTTGCCCCTGACAAGAAACACAAAATGCTTCTCCGTGGGTTTGACGAAGAGTTTTATGCTCCTCATTCAAGACATACAGAAATCAAAAGAGAGGACATCCTCGCTGTTCCTCAGCTTGAAATCCTCGCTGAATCTCCTCAGGCAGGAGTTTATATCGTTTGTGCCAAGGGCGACAGACAGTTCTTCATAACGGGCCACTCAGAATATGACACAGACACTCTTAAAACAGAATATTTAAGAGATATAGAAAAAGGGCTTCCGATTGATGTTCCCTTTAACTATTTCCCTGATGACAACCCTGAGAATCAGCCTCTTAACATCTGGCGTGCCCATGCGAATCTGCTTTATTCAAACTGGCTTAACTATTTCGTTTACCAGACAACACCATACGATATCAAGACTATCAAATAGGAGATTTATATGGAAAAATCAACCCTTGTGAGCGTAACTTGTCCTGCTTGCGACAAAGAGGGCGAGCTTTTAAAACACGAAATTATTGATATAACAAAAAATCCTGCACTTCGCAGTGAGATTGTAAACAGACAGATTTTTACATACACCTGCCCCCACTGCGGAGAGAAAATTGCAGTTTCTTATGACTGCATCTATATTGATACAGAGAACAAGCATTGTATCGCTTTAATTACAACTGACGACTTTTCGTTTGTTGATAAAATAAGCGCAAAGGATTATGATGTTCGAGTTGTAGGGTCTATTAATGATTTTATCGAAAAGATTGCTCTTTTCGAGGACGGGATTGACGACAGAGTTTGTGAACTTTGTAAGCTTTTCTTAGGGGAAAGCTATGAAGAACAAAACAACGCAGAACTCCTTGCGGCTTATTACAGCGGTCGGGATATGGAAAACGATAATCTTCATTTTTATCTTATCGGCGATGATGCAGGGAACTGCGAAACAACTCTTTCCATGCAGTCTTACCGAAATATTTTAGAGGTTTTTTCCGCCTCTCCTTTTAACAATAAAGAGGAAACAAGAATTGATGCCGAGTGGGCGCTTCTCGCTCTTCGGGACGGAATTTTTGATGTAGAAACAGATGTATAAAAAAAGCTCCCTTCGGGGAGCTTTTTTTATATAAGAAGTGGTTGGATTTGTTTTCCCAACAGGGCCTCTTTTAAGGTGTCCTCTATTTTCTCCATATCTGCAACCAGAGATTTTTTCTTTTCAATGCAGTCATCCTGGCCAAAGGGCACAAGATAGATATTTTTCATATTCATAAGAAGGCCGATGTTTTTGGCGTTTCCTCCAAGGCCGTCGTTTGTGGAAACCGCAATAATTACGGGGCGGGAGTTTCTAAGATGGGATTTTACCGCAAGGGTTACAGATGAGTCCGCTATTCCGTTTGCAATTTTCGCGATTGTATTCCCCGTGCAGGGGGCAACAATAAGCGCCGAGAGCATTTTTTTAGGACCGATTGGCTCAACCTCGTTTATACTTTTTAAAACCTCTCTCCCTGTTATCTCGGAGAGTCTTTTTTTATGGTCCTCGCATTTGCCGAAACGAGTGTCCGTTGTTGCGCTTTTTTCAGACATTATGGGGATGATTTCATACTTTCCCGAAAGCTTTTCAATTTCGGGGAAAACTTTCTGGAATGTGCAAAAAGACCCTGTCAGGGCAAAGCCGATTTTTTCCTTATCCATCTACACCGCCCCCATTTCTTCCATAATATTTATAAGGGTTTCGGAAATGAAATCCCCTGCGGTTTCGGGGGCAACTTCTCCGGGGAGAGACAATGCCCATATAACCTTCTTTCCCATTTGCTCTGCCGTTTCAAAGTCAACTCCGCCCGGTTTTGAGGCAAGGTCAATTATAAGGCTTTCTTTTCTTATTTTCTGCAACATCCGATAGCCTATAACAAGGGCGGGGGCAGTATTGAAGATAACATCATATTCCCCTATTCTATCCCCTAATTCACTGAAAAAGATGCTGTCAATCCCCATTGATTTGCAATACGCTTTGTCTTTATATTTCCTTACGCAAACAGTTACTTTTGCCCCAAGACCACTCAGCATCTTAGAGAGAACTTTGCCGATTTTCCCGTTCCCCAAAATAAGACATTGACTCAGGCTTAAAGCATAAGGGGTTTCTCTCATAGCTATTTCTATTGCCCCCTCCGCCGTTGGGATTGCGTTTAAAATTGCAAGTTCTTCTCTTTCAAGATAGTCAATGCTTTTAATTTTGCAAAGAGAGGCGATGGCGTTTATTCCCTCATCCGCCTTTCCCAAAAGCAAAAGCTGGCCCTCGTTCATATTCCGAAGAACATCCCCCGTATGAATTTCTTCCGCCGAAAAGGGAGCATTTATCATCTCCCGCCCCTTGGTATATGGAAGGGGCAGAATAACCGCCTCCGCATTTTCGATAGCTTCCCTTAAAGAGTCGCAGAGGGTTACATTTTCACTTAGCTCTTCCTCTGCTTTGTCAAAACCATATATCTTTATATGAGGGCAAAACTTTGCCATATTATTTATAACTCGTATCTGGCGCTTATCTCCGCCGATAAAACAAAGCTCTCGCATAATCATCACCTTTCCTATATATTCTCTTATATAATATGTCTGGTATAAATTTTGGTGTAAAATATTGCAGTCTTAAAAGAAAAGTGATATACTTTAATTAACATAAAAAAGGGGGAATTCATTATGAAAAAAATACTTGCTTTAACACTTGCTCTGACCTTTATTTTTGCATCCTTTGGGGTATATGCCGAAAAAGATGTAAAATACCTCAAATCAGATGAAGGATATAACTATGGATGGGAAAACGTTTATGTTGCCAAAGATAAGGCCACAGGCGAGATTATTCCTCTTGCCATAGGACCTCTTGACGGATATTCCTATGTTTATACAGAGGGCGACTTTACTATGGAAAAAGTTCCTTATACTTCAAAATATAAAGACGAAGCAGATATTAACGCCCGTTACTCCATGGGCATTCGTGAAATGAGCGCAAGAGGCGTTTTAAAAGGCTTCCCCGACGGAACTTTTAAACCTGAGAAAGAACTCAGTCGTGCTGAAATGGCGGCAGTTTTCAGAAGACTTTTCTCCATTGACACAGAAAATGCACCATCTTCCATCTTCCCTGATATAGCGGAAAACAGCTGGTGCCGTGAGGATATTATGGCTCTTGTAGAGGAGGGAGTTTTCGCAAAGGGCGAATACTTTTACCCCGAGATGATTATAAACCGCGAACAGCTTATAACAATGTCATACAGAATGATAAACCGTTTGGGCGGAATTAAAACTGATGTGTCCTACTCCCCTATGGAGCTTAAAGATTTTGACAGTATTTCCGATTTTGCAAAACCTGCCTATGAGGCTCTTATTTCAAACGGATATCAAATTCTTTATGAAATGGTTGACCACGACTTTATGGATACCTCCGATGACGAATATTTTGCAAATCCAAGAAAAGCAGTAACAAGAGGGGAGTGTGCTGACTATCTCTATTTCTTAACCAGAAGATTTTTGGATAATAATGCCCCTGCAATTAAATACGACGAGTTTGCGGAAATCGAAATTCCAATCCTTGACGGCTCAACCTCAACCTATGACATAACAAAAAATATTTACAGCTGGTTTTATCAGAACCACGAGAACTTACCAAGCTTTCCAAAGGCTCATTCAAAGACCACCAACTCCTATAAACGCTTAATAAACGGCGAGGTGGAAATGATTTTTGTTCCTGACCCGGGAGAAGAGGTTTTAAACTATGCCAAGGAAAAGGGCGTTAATCTTAAATTTGTTCCAATCGCAAACGAGGCTTTAATCTTCTTTACGGATAAAGACAACAAGGCAGACAATATAACCACAGAGGCTCTCCACGAAATATATGTCAATAACGGCATCAAAAACTGGAAAAAAATCGGCGGAGATGACAAAGAGCTTGTTGCTTATTGCAGAAACAACGACAGCGGAAGCCATGCCCAGATGGAAAACTTTATCTTAGACGGAAAACCAATAAACGAAAAGATTGCTCAGGAGAGAATTTCCCTTATAATGGCAAGCATCTTAACCGATGTTGATGACTTCAACGCCCAAAATCCTGACAAAATTGCTATGGGTTACAGCCTTTACTATTATTTCAATAATGTGCAAATGGTTATTGGCCCTAACAACTTAAAGCTTATGAGCATAGATGGCGTTGCTCCCACAGACGAAACAATCGGAAACGGAGCTTATCCTTACACAACAAATTATTATGCGGTTGTTCGGGACGAGAAAAACGAAAAGGTTGATAAATTCCTTGAACTTATGCAAGGGGAGTTTGGTCAACAGGTTATCCTCCAAAGCGGTCTTGGAGTTATAAAATAAACTACTAAATAACGGCGGGGTTTATATGAACCTCGCCGCTTTTATTTCCTTGACAAATCCCCTCTTTGGTGTTAAAATTTCACTATGTATTTATAGAAAGGGAGGTATGATACTATGAAGAAAATTATTGCTTTATTTTTGTGCGTTTTTCTTGCGTGTTTTACCCTCTCTTCCTGCAACGAAAAAGAGGCCGAAGGCCACAGCATTGTTGCTCTTAACTTCCCTGCATATGACTTTGCAAAAAATATTATTGGGGAAAAGGGCACTGTCAGCCTTCTTCTTCCCCCCGGAGGAGAAAGCCATACCTTTGAGCCTACCGCAAAGGATATTATAAAGATTTCAGAGTGTGACATTTTTATCTACACAGGGGGAGAAAGCGACTCTTGGGTTGAGGACATTATCTCCTCTCTTGATAAAAAGCCAAGAACAATTAAAATGATGGATTTTGTCGAAATTTGTCAGGAGGACCACAGCGCCGTAAGTCATAGCCACACCCACGAGATTGACGAGCATATCTGGACCTCTCTTCGCTTTTCAGAGGATATAGTTTCGGGTATTTCCCGGGAAATATGCGACCTTGACCGTGAAAACTCTATCTTTTATAAAGCTAATGCAAAAAGATATATAAACGAGCTTAGAAAACTTGATAAAGATTTTACCGAATTATTCCAAAACTCCAACGGGCAAAGCCTCGTGGTTGCGGACCGTTTTCCTTTTTCTTATTTTTCGAAGGATTATGGTCTGAATTATCACTCAGCATATCACTCCTGCACGGAGGACAGTGAGCCTACTCCAAAAATAATTGCGAGACTTATTGATACAATTAAGACAGAGAACATAAAGACGGTTTTCCATCTTGAATTTTCGAACAAAACTGTGGCAACTGCCGTTTGCGAGGACACGGGAGTCACTATGAAAGAGCTTCATTCCTGCCACAACATAACAAAGGATGAGCTTTCTTCGGGGGTTACCTATGTTGACCTTATGAGAAAAAATTACGAAACCATAAAGGAGGCGTTTAGTTTATGAATATAATTATTTGCGAAAACCTTAGCGTCGCCTTTTCCAAAACTCCTGTTTTAAAAGACCTTTCCTTTACTGTTGATGAGGGGGATTATCTCTGCATCGTGGGGGAAAACGGCTCAGGAAAGAGCACCCTTATAAAATGTCTTTTAGGGCTTATCGCTCCTGACACAGGGCATATCGTTACAGAGAAAAGTCTTTTTAACCATATCGGCTACCTCCCTCAGCAGACAACCATTCAGAAAGATTTTCCTGCGACGGTTTTTGAGGTTGTTCTTTCAGGATTTTTAAACGATTTAAACGGACGCCTTTTCTACACAAAGGCCCATAAGGAAAAGGCAAAGGAAATGCTTTCCCTTTTCGGAATTTCGGATATAAAAAACAAAAGCTATCGCACCTTATCAGGAGGGCAACAGCAGAGAGTTCTTCTCGCCCGTGCTATGTGCAGCACAAAGCGTCTTCTTCTTTTAGACGAGCCGGAGGCGGGACTTGACCCCCTTGCTGTCCGTGATTTATATGCTACTTTAAGAAAGCTTAACCGCGAACACGGCATAACAATTATAATGGTTTCCCACAGTCTTAACGAAGCTGTCAGAGAGGCAAACAAGGTCCTCCATTTAGGAGAGGATTGTTCTTTCTTCTTTGGCACATCCAAAGAATACGAAAAGAGCGAATTCGGGAAGCGGTTTTTAGGAGGGCAGAAAAATGACTGATATTTTTAATGCATTTTTATCTTACTCCTTTTTAAGAAACGCTCTTATTGTGGGCACTTTGGTTTCCCTGTGCTGTGCTCTTTTAGGGGTCAGCCTTGTTCTTAAAAGATACTCAATGATAGGGGACGGACTTTCCCATGTGGGCTTTGGCGCAATGTCTATTGCTCTTGCCTTAAATCTTGCCCCTTTATATGTGGCAATTCCCGTCGTTATCATCTCGGCGTTTCTGCTTCTTAAAATCAATGAAAAGAGCAGACTTTTCGGAGACAGTGCTATCGCCCTTATCTCCACCTCTTCCGTTGCAATCGGGGTTATGATTGTTTCAATGACAAAGGGAATGACAACGGATATTTCCAATTATATGTTTGGAAGTATTCTTGTTATGACAAAGGCAGATGTCATTTTAAGCATCGTTTTATCCCTTTTGGTTTTAGTCCTTTTTGTTTTGTTCTATAACAGAATTTTTGCAATAACCTTTGACGAATCTTTTGCAAAGGCAACGGGGACAAACACCAACCTTTTTAATTCATTCATTGCAATTTTAACGGCGATAACCATTGTTTTGGGAATGCGGATGATGGGGGCAATGCTTATTTCAAGCCTTATCATCTTCCCCGCTCTTTCTTCCCTTAAAGTTTGCAAAAGCTTTGGCGCGGTCATCGTTCTTTCAGCAGTAATTTCGGCTATATCTTTCATTTGCGGACTTTTTATGTCCTTTACATTAGACTCACCCACAGGCGCAACGGTTGTTGTTTCAAATCTTGTGGTTTATCTTTTGTTTTGTCTTATAGCTAAAATACGGAAAAATTAAAAATACGATGCTGAAGAATCAGCATCGTATTTTTTTAAAACACAAAATATTCCAAAACAGATTTCACGCGATGAACCTTTGGTTCCTTATCAAACTTGCCGTCATAGGGCCAGTTATCAATCCATACAACTTCCATGTCAGCATTTAAAGCACCCGTAACATCTACCGTAGGATCATCTCCCACAAACACGCATTGGTCATTTGGAACTCCCAAAACATTTGCCGCATGGTCAAAAATGCGTCTGTCGGGCTTATGGATACCCACTTCGCCTGAAAATATAATGGTATCAAACAGATCCTTAACTCCGATATTATCAATCTTTTTCCACTGTGCATACGCTCTCTCGGAAGATATATTTGTAACTATTGCTGTTTTAACCCCTATTTCACGGAGTTTTTTAAGCACTGCTAACTGCTCGGGATATACCTCTGCATATTCACCGATATGGTCAAAATAATAATCCACGATGTCTGAATGAACATACGGCTTATCAGTAGGATATTTCTCAACAAGTGCACTGAACGCGTCTTCACTAGTCACACTGCTGCGATAAGCTTTTGAAAGCACAAAATCAACCGCTTCTTTGATGAATTCATCACTTCTGTCTATATAAAGAAGCTCTTTAAGCATTCCGGGGAAAGCTCGCCTTGCAGCTTCTGTCCTGCTATATAAAGTATCGTCTAAATCCCAAAGAACCGCTTTTGTCTTTGTTAAATCAAACATCTAATGACATCCCTTCTTATTTCATTGTATCTGTGCAATAAATACTATAATTAAACTATAATACTAAGCCGAAAAAATGTCAAGATTTTTCTCCTTTCGCCTCGCTCAGCCCGAAATAATTTCGCAATAAAAAATACGATGCCAAATCTTTGCGTCGTATTTTTTTTGCCATAATGTGCAAACTAAAATAAATCCAAAACCTAGGAGGGATTTATTTGAGTTACACAAAGAAAGAATATATGAACTATGTTGACCGAAAATCAAAGAAAAGTCCCATAGTTAAAAATACCACTCTTGCCTTTATAATAGGCGGACTTATATGCACCGTCGGCCAAGCTTTTTCAGAGCTTTACAGCAAGGTGCTAAATCTTGATGAAGAACTTGTAAAGACCGCAGTCCCTATAACTATGATTTTTTTAGGGGCACTTTTTACTGCCCTTAACCTTTATCCGAAACTTGCAAAATATGCAGGGGCAGGGACAATCGTTCCCATAACAGGTTTTGCAAACGCCATTTCCTCTCCTGCTATGGAATTTCGCCGAGAAGGTCTTATTTTAGGTCTTGCGGCAAAGATGTTCATTGTGGCAGGCCCAGTTTTAGTTTATGGAATTGCCTCCTCTGTTGTGGTTGGCCTTATCTACTATATTATTACATTGTTTTAGGGAGGATTTATGAATAAAAGAATCGGAAAACAGACAGTTAAACTCGAAAACCCTATTTCAATTATCTCCTCTGCCAATGTTGTAGGACAAAAAGAAGGCGAGGGGCCACTTTCAGACTATTTCGATATTATTATGGAAGACGCCGAATGGGGAGAGGACACATGGGAGAAAACGGAAAGCAAGATGCAACACGATACTGTAACCAGAGCAATCTCAAACGCTTCTCTTTCTCCTTCCGATATTGACTATATTTTAGCCGGCGACCTTTTAAATCAATGCATAAGTTCAAGCTTTGGCCTTCGGGATTTAAACATTCCTTTTTTCGGGGTATACGGCGCCTGCTCAACTATGGCAGAAACCATTTCCCTTGGCTCAATGCTCCTGGACGGCGGCTTTGCGAAAAACATCGCCTGCGTAACTTCAAGTCATTTTTGTACTGCTGAAAAACAGTTCAGATACCCAATAGAATACGGAAGTGCAAGATGCCCCACTTCTCAGTGGACAGTAACAGGAAGCGGTGCTGTTATTCTTTCTGATGCTAACAAAGGGCCTTTTGTTACACATATTACAACGGGAAAAATTATGGATTTGGGCGTTACGGACGCTAACAACATGGGCGCGGCAATGGCACCTGCCGCTGCCGATACAATACTTGCTCATTTTAAGGAAACGGGGCGCGATGAAAAGTATTATGATTTAATTGTTACAGGCGACCTTGGAAGTGTTGGAATGAAACTTAACATTGATCTTTTAAAAAAAGAAGGAATTGATATTTCAAACAATTACAACGACTGCGGAAATATGATATTCAATCAAAAAGAGCAATCTGCAAAAGCCGGCGGAAGCGGATGCGGTTGCTGTGCAAGT
>JAFQRU010000161.1 GCA_017409915.1 Clostridia bacterium | reverse complement strand
TAAGAGAAGCGGGGCTTAACTTGGGGCATCTCCCCAGAGGAAAGTGGAGAAAACTTTCCGAATCTGAGGTAAATATGCTCAAAAACATTGGCAAAGTAAATAATAAACCAAGATACAACAAGAATAAAAACAGAGGTGGTAAGGTATGAGTAAGATCGAAGAACTTCAACAGTAGCGTTCTATTATCGAGCAGGGCGGCGGAATTGACAAAGTTAAAAAACAGCACGAAGCCGGCAAGAAAACTGCAAGAGAAAGACTCTCGATGCTTTTTGACGAGGGAAGCTTTGTTGAAATTGATGCTTTTGTTAAGCATCGCAGTAATGAATTTGATATGCCTGAAACAGAAGCTCCCGGCGAAGGAGTTGTTGTTGGGTATGGTAGCGTAAACGGAAGACTCGTTTATGCCTATGCTCAGGATTTTACAGTAATCGGCGGTTCCCTCGGGGAAATGCACGCTGCTAAAATCTGTAAGGTTATGGATATGGCAATGAAAATGGGCGCTCCAATAGTTGGTATTTCCGATAGCGGTGGCGCAAGAATTCAAGAAGGCGTCGATGCACTCTCCGGCCTTGGAGATATTTTCTATCGCAATGCAATTACATCAGGGGTTGTTCCTCAGATTTCAATTATCCTAGGACCATGTGCAGGCTGTGCAGTTTATTCTCCTGCAATGAGCGACTTTGTATTTATGGTTGATAAAACTTCCCAGATGTTTACAGCTGGTCCTCAGGTTATTAAAGGAGTAACAGGAGAAGATGTTTCCTTTGACGAGCTTGGCGGTGCCGAGACTCACGCAACTAAGAGCGGTGTTTGCGCTGTTCGTTGCAAGGATGAAGAAGAATGTTTCGCTAAGGTTAAGGAACTCTTTGATTATCTCCCTGCAAACAACCTTGAAATGGCGCCGGTTTATGAAAGCGCTGACGAAATCAACAGACTTTCCGAAACTCTCTCAACTGTTGTTCCTGACGAAATGGGCAAGGCTTATGATATGAAAACTGTTATAGGCGAGGTTGTTGACGGAGGTTCCTTCTATGAGATTTTCCCTCAGTTTGCAGAAAATATCATAGTTGGTTTTGCAAGAATGAACGGAATGGCAATCGGCATAGTCGCTAACCAGCCAAAGACTGATGACGGTGCCCTCTCCATAGATGCTGCGGACAAAGCTGCAAGATTCATAAGATTCTGCGACAGCTTCAATATTCCGCTGGTATCCTTTACAGATGTTCCGGGCTTTAAAATAGGAACAGAGCAGGAGTATAACGGAATCATCCGCCACGGTGCGAAGATTCTCTATGCTTTTTCTGAGGCAACTGTTCCAAAAATCAATGTTATAGTAAGAAAAGCTTATGGTGGTGCTTATATTGCAATGAACAGTAAGCATATTGGCGCAGATATGGTATTTGCTTGGCCGAGTGCCCAGATTGCAGTTATGGCTCCTGACGGTGCTGCAAATATTCTTTTCCGTAAGGATGTTGCGTCCTCTGATGACCCAATCGCTGAAAGACAAAATAAGATTGAGGAATATGCAGAAAGACTGGCTAATCCTTATGTTGCAGCAGCAAGAGGCTATGTTGACGATGTTATTGAGCCTGACTCTACAAGACCAAGAATTATAAGCGCTCTTGAAATGCTGTTTAGCAAGAGGGAAACCAGACCTGCTAAAAAGCATGGAAACATTCCGCTTTAAGATGGAGGGATTTTAGATGACAATTCAGGAAGCTTTAATGCTGAACGGCCCTATCCCAAACGCAGCGGATGCCCTTTCAGTTGGACTTTTGGTTACGGTTACAGGTCTTATAATTGTGTTCTCAGTTCTCGTAATTCTTATGTGCGTTTTGGTTGGAATGAAATACATTTTTGCCCCTAAAACAAAGAAAGCAGAAAAGACAGTGGAACAGGTTGTAACTGCACCGGTTGTTTCTGCGGAGAATGAAGAAGATGAAGAAGAACTTATCGCAGTGCTCACAGCAGCTATTGCGTCAAGTCTTAATACATCAACATATAACCTTAAAATAAAGTCTTTTAAAAGGGTTATGAATTCTGCTCCCGCTTGGAATAAAGCAGGACTTAACGATACGATAAATTCAAGGTTTTAATTTAGGAGGAAATTTACTATGAGAAAATTTGTTATAAATGTAAACGGAAAATCTTATGAAGTAGAGGTTGAAGAAGTTGGCGGAGCAGTTTCTGCTCCTGTATACACAGCTCCGGCTGCTCCTGCTGGTGCAACTGCTATTAAGGCTCCAATGCCGGGAACAGTTGTATCTGTAAAGGTAAATGTAGGCGATATGGTAAAAGCTGGGGATGTTGTTTGTATCCTCGAAGCTATGAAGATGGAAAATGAAATCATGGCTCCTTCCGATGGTAAGGTTGTTGCGGTTAATGCATCTCAGGGCGCAACTGTTAACACAGGTGACGCTCTCGTTTCTTTGGGCTAAACTGCGATTTGATTACTTGACGAAAGGGTGATTTTGTGTTAGAAAGTTTGATAAGCTTTGCGCAAAGCACAGGTATAAATGCACTTATTGAAATGTTTAAGTCAGGGAATATGGTCGAAGCAATCGGCACGCCCATAATGCTTATAATTGCTTGTGTTTTGTTATATCTTGCAATCGTTAAAAAGTTTGAACCGCTTCTGCTTTTACCGATTGCTTTCGGTATGCTTCTCACTAATCTTCCTGTTTTTTCAGGGGCGATTATGCATCCCGAATTTTTTACAGATCCGCAGTTTTTAAAGGCGGACGGAAGTCTTGATATGGGACTTATCCTCCACGACGGCGGACTTTTAGACCTTTTATACTTAGGTGTTAAGCTTGGAATTTACCCACCTCTTATTTTCTTAGGGGTTGGTGCTATGACCGACTTTGCTCCGCTTATTTCAAATCCAAAGAGTATTCTTTTGGGCGCGGCAGCACCGTTCGGCGTATTCTTTACATTCATCGGGGCTTTGCTTTTAGGCTCATTGGTTCCTGGAATTGATTTTGGCATAAAAGAAGCTGCCTCTATCGGTATTATCGGTGGTGCAGACGGCCCCACAGCTATTTATGTTACAAAGACACTTGCGGCAGGGCTTCTTCCTGCAATCGCAGTTGCGGCGTATTCATATATGGCTTTAATTCCTGTAATTCAGCCACCAATTATGCGCCTTATGACCACCAAAAAGGAACGCGGAATCGTAATGGAGCAGCTTCGCGAGGTAACAAAAACAGAGAGAATTGTTTTCCCGATTGTTGTTACAATCGTTGTTGCATTAATTGTTCCTGATGCACTTTCTCTGGTTGGTATGCTTATGCTTGGTAACCTTATGAAAGAATGCGGTGTTGTTGACCGTCTTTCAAAAACAGTGCAAAACGAACTTATGAACATAGTTACAATTTTCTTAGGATTAACTGTTGGTGCAACAGCAACTGCTGAGAATTTCTTAAGCCTTAACACAATCGGTATTATCGCTCTCGGCCTTATTGCCTTTTGTTTCAGCACAGCAGGCGGACTTCTTCTCGGAAAGATTATGTGCAAACTCTCCGGCGGGAAAATCAACCCGCTTATCGGTGCGGCAGGGGTTAGCGCCGTGCCAATGGCGGCAAGAGTTGCTCAGGTGGAAGGCCAGAAGGAGAACCCTTCAAACTTCTTGCTTATGCACGCAATGGGTCCGAATGTTGCCGGTGTTATCGGCTCTGCGGTTGCGGCAGGCGTATTCCTGTCCATGTTTGCAGGATAAGAGAATTTAAGGAGGAAAATTAAATGGCAAAAGTTAAAATTACAGAAACTGCGGCAAGAGATGCCCATCAGTCACTCATTGCCACAAGAATGACAACAGAAGAAATTTTACCTGTTCTTTCTATGATGGATAAAGTTGGATACCATTCCTTAGAGGCTTGGGGCGGTGCAACATTTGACGCATGTTTAAGATTCTTAAATGAAGACCCATGGGAAAGACTTCGCAAAATTCGTGAAGCAGCTCCAAACACCAAGCTTCAGATGCTTTTCCGTGGCCAGAATATATTAGGCTATAAGCACTATGCTGACGATGTTGTTGAGTATTTCGTTCAGAAATCCATCGCAAACGGTATTGATATTATAAGAATTTTTGATGCATTAAACGATGTTCGTAACTTACAGACAACAATCAATGCAACAAAGAAAGAGGGCGGACATGTTCAGGCTGCAATTTCTTATACAATAAGCCCTGTTCATAATATTGAATTTTTCGTAAATTTAGCCAAGGAATATGAAAACTGCGGTGCAGACTCAATCTGTATTAAAGATATGGCAGGTCTCTTAATTCCTTATGAAGCTGAAAAGTTAGTTAAAGAACTTAAAAATGCGGTTAAAATCCCGATCCAGCTCCACACCCACTATACAAGTGGTGTTGCTTCAATGACCTATCTTAAAGCCATTGAAGCGGGGGTTGATGTTGTTGACTGTGCGATTTCCCCAATGGCTCTTGGAACATCCCAGCCCGCAACAGAAACAATCGTTAAAACTTTGGAGGGAACAGAGTTTGACACAGGACTTGACCTTGACCTTTTAAGTGATATTGCTGATTATTTCAGACCACTTCGTGATAAGTATTTAGAGTCAGGCCTTATGAATACTAAGGTTTTAGGCGTTGACATTAACACTCTTAAATATCAGGTTCCTGGCGGAATGCTTTCTAACCTCGTTTCTCAGCTTAAACAGCAGGGAAAAGAGGATAAGTTTGAGGAAGTTTTAAAAGAAATCCCAAGAGTTCGTGAAGACTTAGGATGGCTCCCGCTTGTAACACCAACAAGCCAGATTGTTGGAACTCAGGCAGTTTTAAATGTTATAATGGGCGAAAGATATAAGATGATTTCCAAGGAAACAAAGGGAATTGTTAAGGGCGAATACGGAAGAACTCCTGTTCCGATTAAGGAAGAATTCCGCAAGATGGTAATCGGCGATGAAGAACCGATTACATGCCGTCCGGCTGACTTAATTGAACCTGAACTTGATAAATTAAGACGGGAAGCCGCTGAATATATCGAGCAGGATGAAGATGTTCTTTCCTATGCACTTTTC
>JAFQRU010000160.1 GCA_017409915.1 Clostridia bacterium | reverse complement strand
TCAATTTCTTTTGGTGTAACTATAAAGTCTCCGATATTTTTGTGGAGCGACTGTTTTATTAATGGGTATTTGTCTTCTTCGTTAATAGTTGTCAACATTTTATAAAGTGGCTCGTTTTCCTTGGCGTTTTCCTTTAAGTCGCTTATTAACATGTCAATAGTATCCCCGGTTATTGTGGCTGCGTCAACCACTGTCGGAACCCCGATTGCAATGACGGGAATGCCAAGAGTTTTTTTATCAAGGGCCATTCGGGTGTTTCCAACCCCAGCCCCTGGTGTTATGCCTGTATTTGATATCTGAATGGTTGTGTTGATTCGCTCCATACTTCTTGAACATAGGGCGTCGATAACGATTAAAACAGACGGTTTAACCTTTTCGCAAACACCTTTGACAATTTCCATAGTTTCAATTCCTGTTATACCCAAAACTCCGGGCGCAAGAGCGCAAAGAGGTTTTAAACGCTTATCAATTTCCTCGGGCATGTACTGGATTAAATGACGGGTTACCAAAAGAGAGTCGACAACGGCAGGGCCTAATGCGTCTGGGGTTACATTCCTGTTTCCAAGACCTATAACCAAGACGGTTTCTATGTTTTCTTTCTCTAAAAGAGCGGAAAGCTCCTTTGCAACCACTTTGCATATGTTTTCATACGCGGTTTGCTCGTTATAAATTGCTGGTGGAATATCAATGGTTATATAAGTTCCTACCGATTTTTTAAGGATAGATGCACCTTTTTCTGAAATAATGTTAACTCTTGAAATCTTTGTTTCCTCAAAAGGATACTCAGTTTTAATCTCAACACCTTCAAGCTCGTTTTCGAGCTTTGATGCTTCCATATACATCTCATAATTTTCAATAGCAAGGTCTGTTCTTGCGCTGTATGACATATAATCACTCCTAATGTGTATAATATATATTAATTGCTATTATGTCCAAAAAATATTGGCATATCCAATGGAAAACGAGGTGCTTTAAAAGGTGAAGAAGAAAACTGTGCTGAGCATTATTGGAACGGTTTTAAGCGTTGTTTTAGCCATAATTTCTATAATAATATTTAAAGAGGACGAGGCTGACATCTATATAGGAGACAGAAAAATAAGAGTTAAGGGGGATATGGTGGGCGAAGAGTTGTATATTCTTGCAGACAGCTTGATTGAGAAGATGGGGATTAACAAAGAAAATTTTAAGATAGATACAAATACAGGAGAAGTTGAACTTTTCGGAAAAGCAATGCCATATGAAGTTAAAGTTGAAGATGATAAAGTTTTATTACCCTCGTCTTTTCCAGGAGATGTTTTAGGCGGAAAGACTGTCGTTATAGGCGACGAAATTCATGTTATAAAGCCTGATACGGTAAATGCCAGATTAAGCAGTGGCAGAGAGTTTTTAGTCGAATACAGCGATGATTTTTTTATTCAGGAAGCAACAAGATATAATCATCCGTTGGCACAGTCGTCAGTAAGTCTTGCATCCGCTGCATTTTCATCGAAAGAGGCTGATGCTTTCTGGGGAGATGACGGGAAAGTAGATAGAGATAAAAATATAGTTGAGCTTTGCCAAAAACTAGGATTTTCAAATATTAAAACATATAATTATGATAAATCTTTAAACGACAAAACAGATAAAGTTGCTTTTACTTTTGCGGAGAAAAATATAAACATCGACAAGGAAGATTATCTCCTTGTTGCGGTGGTTATACGAGGTGGGGTATACGGTAATGAATGGGTCAGCAATTTTAATTTAGGGGATGGAGAAACGCACAAGGGCTTTTTAGCGTCAGCCAAGGAAGTGACCACTGAACTGTCTGAATATCTAGACGATAAACCTGAAAAAACAAAGCTTTGGATATGCGGATTTAGCCGAGGAGGAGCAGTGGCAAATATAGTGGCGTCTCAGATTGGAGACAGGGGAACAATTGACCGAAAAAACATATATGCCTATACATTTGCTTCTCCTAGAGTAACCACCTTAAACAGCGCAAAAGACAAAAAATATAATTATATTTATAATGTTGTAAGCGAGAATGATTTAGTTCCTTTGGTTGTGCCTTATAGCTGGGGATATCAAAGATTCGGGCGAGATGTTACCCTTCCATATCTCAGTAGTTACAGTGAGAATGTAGCCAAAACCCAAACTGAAAAAATTGAGGAGATCTATCAAAAAATAAGCAATGGTAAGAGGCTTAGTCTTACAGAAATTGAAGAAGAAAATCAAAGTAAGCAAATTAAAACGACTGTTGACAGTTTAACCACAGCCATAAAAGATAAAGAAAAATATGCAAAGCACTATGAAAAAATAATTATGGATTTTATAGAGTTAAAAAACACCAAAATAAAAAATGGCAACAACAATTGGGTTGTGCCTTCTTTAAAAGATGGAATTTTAATCAAATACAAGAAGGAGGGAAGAGAACTCCTAAATAAAGTAGAAGATGCTGATTTTTTTGAAAATATCAAGAAGGAGTTTGGGGATGCGTCAGAAAATCTTTATTATTTTGGAGCCATTTGTCTGAAATTTGGGAAAAATCCTTATAAAATCATAAACGAAGAAATAGGAATGAGCAAATTGATAGAGATGGCAGAGTTGTTGAGTGGTGATGCTATGAAAATGCACACCCCTGAGAGTTATATTGCCCAAATCTTTTCGATAAATGGTCCAGAGTGTTTAACTATTGAATAAAAAAAGGAGCCATAGGCTCCTTTTTAAATGCTTTTTTCAGCAGCGGTAACTGTATTTTGCATAAGCATTGAGATTGTCATAGGACCAACACCGCCGGGAACAGGGGTAATGGCAGAGGCGATAGGCTCAACCTCGTTAAAATTAACATCTCCGCAGAGAGTTCCGTCATCCAGTCGGTTCATTCCTACATCAATAACAACTGCGCCCTCTTTAACCATATCTGCTGTAACAAAGTTAGCTCTGCCAACAGCAGCAACCAAAATATCGGCTGTTTTTGTGATTTCTTTAAGATTCTTTGTTCTTGAATGGCAGATGGTTACGGTTCCGTTCTGATGGAGAAGAAGCATCGACATTGGTTTTCCGACGATATTGCTTCGACCGATAACAACGCAGTTTTTGCCTTCAACCTCGCAACCGCTTTCCTTAATCATTTCCATAATTCCGGCAGGAGTGCAAGGAACAAAGTCGTAATCACCAATCATAATTTTTCCCACATTAACAGGATGGAAAGCGTCAACATCTTTATGAGGAACAATGGTATCGATAACTGCCTTTTCGTCAAGACCTTTTGGTAGAGGAAGCTGAACTAAAATTCCGTGAATTTTATCGTCTGAGTTGAGCTTTTTGATTAAACTAACAAGCTCTTCCTGAGTTGTTTCTTTCGGGAGGGCGTATTTCTCAGAGTGCATTCCAAGCTCTGTGCACATAGCCTCTTTTCTGCCTACGTAAACCTTTGATGCAGGGTCATCCCCTACGATTATTACGGCCAGACCCGGATTTATCCCTTTTTCGTTGAGAGCCTCGATTCGCTCCATTAATTTCGATTTTACCTTTGCGGAGATTTCCTTTCCGCTGAGAATTTTTGCCATTTTTTATATCTCCTTTCGGCTTTATAAGACATTTTGAGGAGTAACCGATGAGGTCCTCGCGTCCTGCCTTTAAAAGCGCTTTTTTAACTGTTTCATAGTTTTCCGGGTTTCTGTATTGAAGAAGAGCCCGTTGCATTTGTTTTTCTTCCGGAAGTTTTGGGACATAAACCTTTTCCAGAGTAAAAGGATTAAGCTCTGTATAATACATACAAGTTGAAATACTGCCCGGTGTGGGATAAAAGTCCTGCATCTGGTCAGGCTGGATGTTGTTATCTCTTAAATATTCGGAAAGAGCAATTGCGTCCTTTAAGGTACTTCCCGGATGCGATGACATAAGATAAGGAACGGCATATTGTTCTTTATTTATCTCTTTGTTTATCTTATTAAACTTTTCTATAAACTTGTCATATACCTTTCGTGTTGGTTTTCCCATATATTTTAAAACACGGTCCGATATATGTTCAGGTGCAACGCGAAGCTGTCCGCTTATATGGTGTTTGCAAAGTTCGTAGAAAAATTCATCGTCTTTATCAGCCATAAGATAGTCATATCGTATTCCTGAGCGGATAAAAACCTTTTTGACTTTCGGGAGTTGTCTGAGTTTTCTCAGAAGGGAGAGATAATCCTTATGGGATACTTCTAAGTTTTTGCACGGGGAGGGATAAAGACATTGTTTATCCTTGCAAGTACCAAACCTAGTTTGTTTTTCACAAGAGGCTTTGCGGAAATTTGCGGTAGGTCCTCCAACATCGTGGATATATCCTTTAAAATCAGGGTGTTTTGTCATATTTTCCGCTTCTCTTACAAGGGATGAATGGCTTCTTGCTGTAACTGTTCTGCCTTGATGAAAGGCGAGAGCGCAAAAGTTACAGTTTCCAAAACAACCTCTGCAAGAGGTCAGACTAAATTTTATTTCGGAAATAGCAGGAACTCCGCCAAGTTTTTCATACATAGGATGATAAGCGTTTTCATAAGGAAGCTCATAAACCGCATCAAGCTCATCCTGGCTAAGAGGAGGAGAGGGCGGGTTTTGAACAACATATTTCTTGCTGTCTTTTTGTGCCAAAACTTTTCCCCGGATATAATCTTGCTCATATGACATTTTTGCGGTAGCGATTGCATATTCCTTTTTATCAGTAGAAACTGCGTCAAAATCGGGGAGGACAATGCAATCTTTTGGTAGATTTTCCTCAGTTTCTTCATAAACTGTACCGGGGATGTGTTTAATATCCTTTATATCAGCTCCGCAATTTAACAAATCTGCAATTTCGATAATTTGTTTTTCTCCCATACCGAAGACTAATATATCGGCACCGCTATCTATCAAAATGCTTCGTCTTACCTTTTCAGACCAATAATCATAGTGAGCAAATCTTCTAAGGCTTGCTTCAATACCGCCGATAATTACGGGGATTTTTTTACCAAAAGCTTCGTGGAGCTTATTGCAATAAACAATTGTTGCTCTGTCAGGGCGCAACCCTGCTTTTCCGCCGGGGGAATAGAAGTCCTGACTTCTGCGCTTTTTGGCCACAGTATAATGGTTAACCATTGAGTCGATATTTCCCGGGCAGACAAGAAAACCAAGACGAGGAGCGCCTAGTTTTTTGAAATCATTGGTGCTTTGCCAGTCAGGCTGAGGAATAATTCCAACAGAATATCCGTGACTCTCTAACACTCTTCCAATAACCGCGTGGGCAAAAGAGCTGTTGTCAACATAGGCATCGCCTGATATTATAATGAAATCAAGCTGACTAATGCCAAGCTTATCCATGTCTGCTTTGCTTACAGGTAAAAACATACTAACATTCCCTCAAAAAAATAATATATTTTTATCATATCATTTTTTTATACAAAATTCAAGTAAAGTTTGCAAAATTCGCTTGACTTTAAAAGAAAAAAAGGGTACTATTATACTGATATATAAATAATGTTATTTGGAGGAAAGTTATGCGTGCAATTGTAACTGTTATGGGAATTGACAAGAAGGGAATTATTGCAAAGGTAAGCTCTTGTCTTTCTGAAAACAATATAAATATTCTTGATATAAACCAGACCATTATGCAGGATTTATTCACTATGGTTATGCTTGTTGATGTGTCGGAAGCGGAAAATAAATTTGCTGTTATTTCTGATAAGCTTTCTGCAATCGGCGAGGAACTTGGGGTTGAAGTTAAAATTCAGCATGAAGAAATATTTAGAAGTATGCACAGAATTTAAAATTATAAAAGTCGTTGATTTCGGTTAATCGGAGTTGCAACTTTGATTTATATTTAGAAAACACTTCTTTGCGGAGGGTATAATGATTAACACAAACGAAATTTTTGAAACTATTAAAATGATTAAGGATGAACACCTTGATATAAGAACAATAACAATGGGTATTTCCCTTCTGGATTGCGCGGATATGTCGGCTGAAAAATCCTGCGATAAAATTTATGATAAAATTACTCGTTATGCGGAAAATCTTGTAAAAACAGGAAATGATATAAGTGAGGAGCTTGGAATTCCGATTATAAACAAGAGAATTTCTGTTACGCCAATTTCAATGGTGGCAGGGGCAAGCGATGCAAAAGATTATGTATGTTTTGCAAAAGCATTAGACCGTGCCGCAACAGCAACAGGTGTGAACTTTATTGGTGGTTTTTCTGCCCTTGTTCATAAGGGCTTTTCAAAGGGAGATGAGATTTTAATAAACTCCATTCCTGAGTCTCTTGCAACAACAGAGAAGGTTTGTTCGTCAGTTGGAGTTGCAACAACAAAAGCCGGTATAAATATGGACGCTGTTAAAAAGATGGGTGAAATCATTAAACAAACCGCTCACCTTACAGCCGACAGAGATTCTTTCGGTTGCGCTAAGTTTGTTGTCTTTGCCAACGCTGTTGAGGATAATCCGTTTATGGCAGGTGCTTTTCACGGCGTAGGCGAAGGGGATAGCGTTATTAATGTTGGCGTAAGTGGACCAGGGGTTGTTAAAAGCGCTCTTGAACAGATTAAAGGTCAGGATTTCGGTGTTGTTGCAGATACCATCAAAAAGACTGCTTTTAAAATTACAAGAATGGGCCAGCTTGTTGCTCAGGAAGCATCAAAACGCCTCAAAGTGCCATTTGGTATAGTTGATTTATCATTAGCGCCTACTCCTGAAATCGGAGATAGCGTTGCCTATATTTTAGAGGAAATGGGCCTTGAAAAGTGCGGAACTCATGGAACAACCGCTGCTCTTGCTCTCCTTAACGATGCAGTTAAAAAGGGCGGAGTTATGGCGTCAGGATATGTTGGTGGCCTTAGCGGAGCGTTTATTCCCGTCAGCGAAGACGCAGGGATGATTGCGGCGGCTAAGTGCGGCGCACTTTCTCTTGATAAACTTGAAGCTATGACCTGTGTTTGCTCAGTTGGCCTTGATATGATTGCAATTCCGGGAGATACACCGGCAGAAACAATTTCTGCTATAATTGCAGACGAAATGGCAATCGGTATGATAAACCAGAAGACAACGGCTGTAAGAATTATTCCTGCGGTTGGTAAAAAGGTAGGAGAAACAGTTGAGTTCGGCGGACTTTTAGGGGAAGCACCTATTATGCCTGTTCATAATTTTTCCAGTCAGGAATTTATCAATCGTGGCGGAAGAATTCCTGCTCCGATACACAGCCTCAAAAATTAAAATTTATTTTAATAGGGGTTTATTATGGGATTTGAATTTGATGTTTTACATATGATCCAAAACCTGCGCAGCGAGGCCTTGGATGCTATTATGACCTTTGTTTCCTTTATTGGTAATAGCGGTGCAATATGGATTGTTATAGGCCTTGTTATGACGGCGTTTAGAAAATATCGCAAATGCGGAATTTCCATTCTTATTGCCTTAATTTTCTGTCTTATAGCAGGAAATGGAATACTTAAAAATCTTATTGCAAGAGAAAGACCTTGCTGGATTGACGAAAGTGTTAAGTTGCTTATTTCTGTGCCAACAGATTTCTCCTTCCCGTCGGGGCATACTTTTTCATCTTTTGCAGGTGCAAGTTGCATTCTTTATTTCCATAAGAAAGAAGGGGTTTTTGCCCTTATTCTTGCTATTTTGATAGCTTTTTCAAGACTTTATCTGTTTGTGCATTTCCCTACCGATATTTTGGGAGGAATTGCACTTGGTCTTATCGCTTCAGCATTTGGAATTTATCTTACTAAAAAAATATATAAAAAAAATGAGCGTTAAGCTCATTTTTTTATGCCTGTAATTACTCGGTCATTTCCGCCTAAGTCTTTTATTATGCGGATATCAGTATAATCATTTTCCATTAAACCGGAGACACTTTTGCCTTGATTATAACCTATTTCAAAAGCTAAAAGACCACCTTTTCTGAGAGGATTTTCTTTTATTATACTACGATAAAAATCAAGGCCGTCACGTCCACCGTCAAGGGCGGACAGGGGTTCAAAATTTTTCACATTTTCATCTAATGTTTGTGTAACATCACTTTCAATATATGGTGGGTTTGAAACTATACAATCAGGCGCCTCTTCAAGAGCTGGAAAGCCAGATAAAATATCGTGTTCGATAAAAGAAACTCTGTCTGCAACCCCATTGTTTTTTGCATTTTCTTTGGCGGTTTCGATTGCCTTTTCGGAAATATCGCAGGACATAATATGGGCGTCTTTAATATAATATGCAAGGCTTACGGGGATACATCCCGAGCCTGTTCCGATTTCAAAAATAAAAGGTTTTTTGCCCTCATATATTTTTATAAGCTCTTCAACCAGAATTTCCGTATCAGCTCTTGGAATAAGAGTAGAGGAGTTTACTTTAAAATCCAGAGACATAAATTCTCTATGCCCTACAATATAGGATA
>JAFQRU010000159.1 GCA_017409915.1 Clostridia bacterium | reverse complement strand
ATTCCAGCGAAAGTGACGGAAACTTTACGCCGAAGGAGTTGAAAAATTTTTATGTAAAAGAGGGTTACCATGCGGTTGCATTTACTGACCATAGAAAGTGTACTCCTCATACTGATCTTACCGACGAAAATTTTGTAGCTCTTACAGGGACGGAATTGGACTTTTCTTACTGCGATGAAAAAGGATATGTAAGAAAAATGGTTCATATCAATGCCATCGCTAAGAATCCCGAAACGACATTTGAGAAATCGTCTATGCCACTTGATTATGACTTAATTAACCGGACAATTAAAGAACTTAAGGAAAAAGATTGTTATGTTACAGTAAATCACCCTGTTTTTTCAGATATGTCTACCGATGATTTACTCCGGATTGAATATATGGATGGAATGGAAGTTTATAATTCTATCGGCGTAATGTTTAATAATTATTCAGACGATTCGGCGTTTTACGAATACTTTATTCGTACAGGAAGAAAAGCAGTTCCCATTGCAGCCGATGATTGTCATATGAAGTTTATGGACGATACTCCGTTTGTTGAACATTTCCAGGGTTTCACTGTAATAAAAGCACCGGAATTAAGCTATAATTCACTGGTAACCGGTCTTGAAAAGGGTAATGTTTTTGCTTCTACGGGTCCGATGTTTAAAAATATCTGGATTGAAGGAAATATACTTCATGTAGAATGTAGTCCGGTAAGCGGTGTTTATGTCCACGGAAAGTATCTGGCGTATAAAGCTACTGAAGTTGAACGAACAGACACATTAACAAATGTGACACTTGATATTTCCGGATTACGCGAAATTTCTCCTTATATCTGGGTTCAGTTAAGAGATACAAAAGGAAGAAAAGCCTGGGCACTTCCTTATTGGTTTTAAAAAGTAAAATAAAAGACCTGTAGAACCGCAGGTCTTTTATTTTACTTTATGCGGGAGAAAGTTCTCTATAAAAACATATTGAAATAAAAGATAATGTGTGGTATTATTAAATATATATGTAAATTAAGGAGATTTTTTATGGATAAAGTTGATTTACTCATACTATCTTATCTTAAAGAGAACGCTAGAATGAAGGCGTCCGACATAGGAAAGGCGATAAATTTCTCTGTTTCTTCGGTTATCGAGAGAATAAAAAAGCTTGAAAAGAGCGGAATTATCGAAAAATATACTGTAAAGCTGAACGAGGATAAGCTTGGGAACAGCATTCTTGCCCTTATGGAAGTGAGCCTTGCCGATGCAAAGCAGTATGATAATTTTATGACTTTTGCCAAAAACCATAAGAGAGTGTTATCCTGCTATTATGTTGCGGGGGATTTTGACTTTATGGTTAAGGTAAGAGCAAATTCTTCTGAAAATCTTGAAAAAATCCATAGAGAAATTAAGTCTTTTGAAGGAGTTAAATCTATTAAGACATATTTTGCATTAAAAGAAGTAAAGTGCGAAATGTCTGAAATTCCGGAAGAGGAGTAGGAGAAGGAAGTATGCGCGTTTATGCTGAAATTGATTTAAATTCAATAAAGAAAAATGCAAAAAGCGTCCGAGAAGCAGTAGGGGACAATGTAAAGATTATGGCTGTTGTCAAAGCGGACGGCTATGGTCACGGAGCGGTTCAGACTGCAAACGCCGTTAACCATATTGTTGATGCCTTTGCGGTTGCTACCATTGAAGAGGCTGTTGAAATCCGAAACAGTGGAACTAATAAAGAAATAATGATACTTGGGTATATTTCCAGTGATTATTATAATCTGGCAATGGAAAACGACATTTCCCTGACAGTTTTCTCTCTTGATATGGCGAAAGAGATTTCTGATTTTGCCAAAGAGAAGGGCGGAAAGATTAAAATACATATTGCGGTAGATACCGGAATGGGAAGAATTGGGTTTTATCCAAACCCAAAGAGCGCAGAAGAAATAAAGACAATAAGCGCACTGCCCGGAATAGAAATTGAGGGACTTTTTTCTCACTTTGCAACGGCGGATGAGAAAGATAAAGCCTATTCAAATGAGCAGATTGAAAAATATAATAGTTTTGTAACTCTTCTTGAAAAAGATGGAGTTTTTATTAAGACGAAGCACCTTTGCAACAGCGCAGGGATAGCTGACCTTAAAGGCGCGCATTTTGATATGGTCAGAATGGGGATTATCTTGTATGGTTATTACCCCTCTTATGAGGTGGATAAAAACAAAATCAAGCTGTCTCCTGCTATGTCAATAAAATCATCGGTTGTCTTTGTCAAAACCATAAACAAGGGCGATTGTGTCAGCTACGGACGGCATTTTGTGGCAGAAAAAGAAACAAAGGTTGCAACAATTCCTGTGGGATATGCAGACGGATATCCAAGACTTTTGTCAAATAAAGGAAGAGTTATAATCGGCGGTAAATATGCCCCTGTTATCGGTAATGTCTGTATGGACCAGATGATGGTGGATGTTTCGGAGATTGAAAATGTTTCCGTTGGGGACGAGGTCGTTCTTATGGGAAATATGGGAGATGCTGCAATTACCGTTGAAGAAATTGCAAAACTTTCAAATACTATAAACTATGAAATTATCTGCGGAATTGGAAAGAGAGTTCCAAGAATTTATAAATAGAGGTCAGAAATGAACATAAAAGAAGAAGCACTTAAAAAACACTATGAATGGCAAGGCAAAATTGAGGTTGTTTCAAGAACAAAGGTTGAAAACAGCGAGGATTTGTCTCTGGCATATACGCCGGGAGTTGCCCAGCCATGCCTTGAAATACAAAAGGACTATGAAAAGTCATTTACCCTTACAAGACGCTGGAACAGTGTTGCGGTTGTAACAGACGGCACAGCGGTTTTAGGCCTTGGGGATATCGGCCCTGAGGCAGGAATGCCTGTTATGGAGGGGAAGTGCGTCCTTTTCAAAGAGTTTGCAGATGTTGATGCATATCCGATTTGTATAAGAAGTAAAGATGTTGATGAAATAGTCAGAACGGTTTATCTTATCTCGGGCGGATTTGGAGGAATCAATCTTGAAGATATTTCCGCTCCAAGATGTTTTGAAATTGAGAAAAAGCTTAAAGAAATCTGTGATATTCCCGTTTTCCACGACGACCAGCACGGAACGGCGATAGTTGTAGGCGCAGCAGTTATAAACGCCCTTAAAGTTGTTAAAAAAGACATTGATAAAATTAAATGTGTTATAAACGGAGCGGGTTCAGCAGGAATTGCTATCGCAAACCATCTTTTAAAGCTTGGCGTTAAAAATATTATCCTTTGCGACAGGTTTGGTATTATCTGTGAAGGGGATGAAAATCTTAACGAAGCTCAGCAGAAAATGAGCCTTATAACTAATTTAAATAAAGAAAAAGGCACACTAAAGGATGCAATGCGTGGTGCGGATTTATTCATTGGCGTTTCGGCTCCTGGGGTGGTTGATGCCGAAATGATTAAATCTATGGCTGATGACCCGATTGTTTTCCCGATGGCAAACCCGACTCCTGAAATTTTCCCTGACGAGGCTCTTTCGGCTGGTGCAAAGGTTGTTGGAACAGGTCGGAGTGACTTCCCTAACCAGATTAATAATGTTCTGGCTTTCCCTGGGATTTTCAGAGGCGCTCTTGATGTGCGCGCATCGGAGATAAATGACGAAATGAAGATTGCAACATCTTATGCAATCGCATCTTTGGTAAGCGACGAAGAACTTTGCGAGGAATATATTATTCCGAAAGCCTTTGACGAAAGAGTAGGTAAAACCGTATCTGAGGCAGTTTCAAAAGCCGCAAAAGAAAGCGGAGTTGCAAGAATTTAACTATGAAATATAAAAATATAAAAGAGGGAGTTTTCATCTCCCGTCCAAACAGGTTTATAGCGAATGTTTTAATCGATAGAGAAGAGCATATATGCCATGTGAAAAACACGGGCAGATGCAGGGAGCTTTTGGTAAAGGGAGCAAGAGTTTTCCTTGAAGAAAGCAATAATCCCGAGAGGAAAACAAAGTATGACCTTGTGGCAGTTTATAAAGGGGAAAGGCTTATAAATATGGATAGCCAGATTCCCAATAAAGCCTTTTATGAGTGGGTGAAAAAAGGAAAGTTTATAAAGGACATAACCTATATAAAGCCTGAGTATAAATACGGAAATTCAAGGTTTGACTTTTATATAGAAACCCAAAATGAAAAAATCCTCCTTGAAGTAAAAGGGGTAACATTAGAGGAAAATGGGGTTGTTATGTTCCCCGATGCCCCCACAGAGCGAGGAATTAAGCATATAAAAGAGCTTATAAAGTGCAAAAAAGAGGGCTTTGAGGCTTATATTGTTTTTGTTGTTCAGATGGATAATGTTAAATATTTTACTCCAAACAGAAAAACTCATAAAGCCTTTGCTGATGCACTCTCTGAGGCTGAAAAATGCGGAGTTAATATTGTCTGTGTTAATTGCAAAGTTACAAAAGACAGTATGGAAATAAATGATTTTGTTGAGGTTCGGTTAAATGGATAAAAAAGTTTGCATAGTCGTTGGAGCAGGCGATTTTTCTGAAACACAAATTGAAAAAGACGAAAACAATTTAATAATTGCTGCCGACGGCGGACTTTTAAATCTTGAAAAAATTGGAGTTACTCCCGACATTGTGGTGGGGGATTTTGACTCTCTCGGCTATGTCCCGAAGTACGAAAATATTATAACTTTAAATCGGGATAAAGACATAACGGACACCTGGGCAGGAATAGAAGAGGGCATTAAAAGAGGTTATAAAATTTTTAAAATCTACGGTGGCACAGGTGGAAGAGAAAGTCACACCCTTGCCAATATCCAAAACCTTATAAAGCTTACTAAAATGGGATATTGCGGAGAAATAATTTCCGAAAATGAGGTTATAACGGCGGTAGAAAACGGCGAAATAACTTTTGATAAAAATGAAAAAGGTTTTATATCGGTTTTCGCTTATTCCCATAGGGCAGAGGGCGTTTTTTTGAAAAATCTCAAATATGAACTTGACGGTGCTACTTTAACAAACACAGAGCCTCTGGGGGTAAGCAATGAGTTTATCGGCAAAGAGGCGAAAGCCCAGGTTAAAAACGGAATAATTTTAATAGTTTATAACAGAAAAAGGGATTGATTTTATAATCAGTTCCTTTATTTTTATTTAAAATTAACCAAAGGAGAGACTCTTGCATAATAATGAAGAAGAAAATTAATAAAAATTCTTTAAAATACTTTACTAAACGGAAAAATTTTGCTATAATAAATCGTGTATGAGAAGAGGTAATCAATATGGGGATTTTTAAATCAATCAGAGAAGAAATAAATCTTGTTTTTGAACGCGACCCTGCGGCAAGAAGCCGTGCGCAGGTCTTTTTCCTATACCCCGGGGTAAGAGCTATAATTATGTATCGTTTTGCTCATAAGCTCCATAATAAAGGGCATTATTTCCTTGCGGACTGGATTTCCAAAAGAGCAAGAAAGAAAACGGGAATTGAAATTCATCCTGCGGCAACAATAGGGCAAGGCGTTTTCATTGACCACGGCATGGGCGTTGTTATAGGCGAAACCGCTGTTGTTGGCGATAACTGTACTATTTACCAAGGTGTAACTTTGGGCGGTACGGGTAAAGATAAAGGAAAGCGTCATCCAACCATTGGGAATAATGTTACAATCGGTTGCGGTGCAAAAGTTTTAGGCCCGTTTTCTGTTGGGGATAACAGTAAAATCGCGGCAAATGCTGTGGTTTTGAATGAAATCCCTGCCAACAGCACTTGCGTTGGTGTTCCTGCCCATATCGTTAAAAGAGATAATATCAAGGTTGCAGATGCAAAAGTTGACCTTGACCAGATTCATATTCCTGACCCTGTTTCTATGGAACTTTGCAGAATGAGGGTTGAACTTGAAAAGCTTAAAAAGGAAAGGACTGAAGAATAAATGAAACTTTATAACACACTAAAAAGAGAAAAGGAAGAGTTTGTTCCGATTGAAGAAGGAAAGGTTAAAATGTATTCCTGCGGACCGACAGTTTATAACTTTTTCCATGTGGGGAACGCAAGACCATTTATAATTTTCGACACTCTTCGCCGGTATTTTGAATACAGAGGCTATGAGGTTACTTTTGTTCAGAATTTTACGGATATTGACGATAAAATGATTAATAAGGCCAACGAACTTGGCATAACAGTTAAAGAGCTTGCTGATGAATATATCGGAGAGTATTTTAAAGATGCCAAAGGCCTTGGAATCAAGGAAGCAACTTATCATCCGAGAGCAACTGAAAACATTGATGCGATTATTGATATTGTTAAAGACCTTGAAGAAAAAGGTTTTGCCTATAATGTAGACGGGGATGTTTATTTCTCTGCAAAGAAATTTGCGCAGTACGGAAAGCTTTCCCACCAGCCTCTTGAAGACCTTGAAGCAGGGGCGAGAATAAATGTTAACGAAGACAAGAAAGACCCGATGGACTTTGCTCTCTGGAAGAAACAAAAAGAGGGCGAGCCTGCATGGAAAAGTCCATGGGGAATGGGAAGACCGGGCTGGCATATTGAGTGTAGCGCGATGGCGAATAGATTTCTTGCCAAGACAATCGATATCCACAGCGGTGGTCAGGACCTTATTTTCCCACACCACGAAAATGAGATTGCTCAGAGCGAATGTGCAAATGGTTGCACCTTTGCAAACTATTGGCTCCATAACGGATATATAAATATTGATAACAGAAAAATGTCAAAATCTCTCGGTAACTTCTTTACAGTAAGAGATATCGCAGAGGAATTTGACTATGAGGTTATAAGACTCTTTATGCTCTCCGCTCATTACAGAAGTCCGATTAATTTCAGCAAGACATTGATGGAAGCGGCAAAGTCAAGCATGGAGAGGGTATATACCTGTCTTGAAAACCTTGAATTCTTTGGAGAAAACGCCAAGGAAAAGGAACTTCTTAATAGCGAAAAGGAATATATCAAAAAGCTTGATGATTTTAAGCAGAAATATATTGACGCTATGGATGACGATTTGAATACAGCGGATGCAATCTCTGTTATATTTGAAATTGTTGCCGAAGCGAATAAAACAATAACAGCAAATAGCAATTCTTCTCTTGAAGCAATTAACTATACAAAGGATTTAATCCGTGAGCTTGGCGGGGTTTTAGGTCTTTTCGTAAACGATAAAAAAGACGAAATAAGCCCTGAAATTGAGGCACTTTTAGAGGAAAGAAAGACTGCAAGAGCGGAAAAGAACTGGGCGAAATCGGACGAAATCCGTGATAAGCTTAAAGAAATGGGCGTTATTGTTAAGGATACCGCTCAGGGCCAGCAGATTACCTTTGAATAGAGGGATATAATGCCAGATAAATTTTTAAGTGAGTTTAAAATAGGAAAAGGGATAGAGCCGAGTCAGTATTCGGCGCTGACCCTTGCTTATATCGGCGATTGTATTTTTGAGCTTTACACAAGACTTTATCTTATAAAGGATTGCGACTATCCTGTTAAAGTCCTTCATAAAAATGCAACGAAATATGTTAAAGCCTCTGCTCAGGCGGAGTATTTTCGTCGCATAGAGGGAATACTAAGCGAGGAAGAAATGGCGGTCTTTAAAAGAGGAAGAAATGTAAATTCAAGGCCTACGAAAAACGCCGATTTGTTTGATTATAAAAATGCCACGGGGGTTGAAGCCCTTATTGGTTATACATATCTTAAAGGGGATGAGGACAGGCTATTTGAGCTTTTATCCTATCTGACGGAGCCGACTACATAAAATCTGAAAGGATTGATGTAGGTGGCAGTAAGAAAATACGGTCTGCTCCTTTTAGGGGCAGGAATAATGGCGCTTTCTCTTGTTTTATTTTTAATCCCCGCAAGGATTGCTCCGGGGGGAGTAAGCGGTCTGGCTACGGTCTTTGGTTATTTTACCAATATGCCCGTAGGTCTTATGATTTTCCTGATAAATATCCCGATTTTTATCTGGGGAGTTTTTGAGTTTGACAAAACTTTTCTTTTAGGCTCGGTTATGGGGACTTTTGCCCTCTCGGTTTTTACAGAGGTTTTTGGGATTTTCGTAAGTCCCATAACGGATAATGAAATACTCCAATCGGTTTTCGGCGGAGCGTTTTTAGGCCTCGGGATTGCCGTTGTCTTAATGTCAGGGGCAACAACGGGCGGGACGGACATTGTCGCTAAAATCTTAAAGAAAAGGTTTCCGTATTTTTCTATCGGAGTATTCATTCTGATAATTGATGCGGTTGTAATCATTCTTGCAACGGCCCTTACAAAAAGATGGGAAACAATGCTTTATTCAGGCCTTGCTCTTTATATCAGCACAAAGGTTATAGACGGACTTTTGGATGGTCTTAACTTTGCGAAAATGGTGCTTATCGTTTCGGATTTTCCAGGCGAAATCTCAAAAGAGATAAGCGAAAAAATGGGAAGAGGGGCAACCACTCTTTTAGGGTTTTCTGAGTATACCCAGAAAGACAAAAAGGTTGTTATGTGCGTTGTGAGAAAGACAGAAGTTTTTAAATTAAAAGAGATTGTTAAAGGAATTGACAGAAATTCTTTTGTAATAGTGGCAGATGCCAGAGAAGTCTTAGGAAAAGGCTTTTCGGGATAATGCTTTTAAATAAAAATATGAAAGGTGTTTTGGTTATGGAAAAGGAAAAAATCACTAAACTTTCTCTTGCGGCCACAAGAATAAGAAAAATGGCCCTTGAAGGTGTTTACAGCGCGAAGGCAGGTCATCCGGGCGGTTCACTTTCAATTGCAGACATTCTGGCTTATCTTTATCTTGAAGAGATGAATATAAACAAAGATAATTTTGACAGTCCTGACCGAAACAGATTTGTCCTCTCAAAAGGTCATTGCGCTCCTGCACTTTACGGCGCACTTTCCGAAATCGGTCTTATTCCGAAAGAGGATATAAAGACTTTAAGACATATTGACAGCTATCTCCAAGGCCACCCTGATATGAAAGGCACAGACGGAGTTGATATGTCAACAGGCTCTCTTGGTCAAGGCATAAGCGCCGCAAACGGAATGGCCCTTGTTGGCAAGCTCTATAATAAAGATTACAGAGTATATACTATCTTAGGTGACGGCGAAATAGAAGAAGGTCAGGTTTGGGAAGCAGCAATGTTCGCAGCTCACTATAAGCTTGATAACCTTACGGCCTTTGTTGATTTCAACGGCCTCCAGATTGACGGGGATATAACAAAGGTTATGAATCCAACTCCTATTGACGAAAAGTTCAAAGCTTTCGGCTGGAATGTTATAGTTATTGATGCCCACGACTTTAATCAGATAGAAGATGCGGTTAAGGCGGCAAAAGAAACTAAGGACAAGCCAACTGTTATTATTGCAAAAAGCGTTAAAGGTAAAGGTGTTTCCTTTATGGAGAATCAGGCAAAATGGCACGGTTCTGCACCAAATCAGGAACAGTATGAAACTGCAATTGCTGAGCTTGATGAATACATAAAGACAATAGGAGGGGAAAACTAATGACATACAATTTAGGAGATAAAATCGCAACAAGAGAAGCATATGGCAACGCCCTTGCTGAATTTGGATGCGATGAAAATATTATTGTTTTAGATGCGGACCTTTCTAAGTCAACAAAAACCGAAACCTTCCAGAAAGCATACCCTGAAAGATTTATAAATATGGGTATTGCAGAAGGTAATATGATGTCAACTGCGGCAGGTATTGCTTCTTGCGGCAAGACAGTTTTTGCAAGTTCCTTTGCAATGTTTGCGGCAGGCAGAGCTTTTGAGCAGATAAGAAACTCAATCGGCTATCCAAAGCTTAATGTTAAAATCGGCGCAACTCATGCGGGAATTTCCGTTGGTGAAGACGGCGCAACTCATCAGTGTCTTGAAGATATCGGTATTATGAGAACTATTCCGAATATGGTTATTTTAAACCCTGCTGATGCTCAGGAAGCAAGACTTTGCGTTAAAGCGGCAATAGAATATAAGGGCCCTGTTTATTTAAGATTTGGAAGACTTGCCGTTCCGGTAGTTTTTGACGATACATATAAATTTGAAATCGGAAAAGGCGTATATCTTAAAGAGGGTAAGGATGCAACAATTATAGCAACAGGCCTTATGGTTCCTGAGGCTATGAAAGCTGCCGATATTTTAGAAAGTGAAGGAATAAGCGCTGCTGTTATCAATATGGCAACAATTAAGCCAATCGACAGAGAAATAATTGTTGATGCGGCAAAGAAGACAGGTGCTATTGTTACAGCGGAAGAGCATAACATTATCGGCGGTCTTGGAAGCGCAGTGGCTGAGGTTGTGGCTGAGGAATGCCCTGTTCCTGTTTTAAGAGTTGGAACAAAGGATGTTTTCGGTCGCTCAGGAACACCGGCGGCTCTTCTTAAAATGTATGAGCTTGATGCAGATGCAATTGTTACCAAGGTAAAGACAGCAATTCTTAAAAAAGCGTAAAATTTCATGGCGTGCTATTTATATAGCACGCCTTAATACGAGGTTTAATTATGGATAAAATTAAAATGCTCATTGTTGACGACGAAGTGAATATTTGTGAGCTTATAGGTCTTTATGCTAATAAAGAGGGTTATGAAAGCACTTTCGCCCACGACGGAGAAGAGGCAATAAGCCTTTTTAAAAAAGAAAATCCTGATATTATAATTCTTGATATAATGCTTCCTAAAAAAGATGGCTTTGAGGTCTTAAAGGAAATCCGAGAGGAAAGCCTTGTTCCCGTTATTATGCTTACGGCAAAGGGGGAAACTTTTGACAAGGTTAAAGGTCTCGAAATCGGAGCGGATGACTATATGGTAAAGCCTTTTGAGATGAAAGAGCTTATGGCAAGGGTTAAAGCAGTTTTAAGACGGAGCGGGGAAAAGGAAGAGCAAAGCGACGATGAGGTTAAATTAGGTGACCTTAAAATCAATCTTACGACCCATGAAGTTACCATAAAGGATGAGGTTATTGCCCTTCCCCTTAAAGAGTTCGAGCTTCTTACTTTCTTAGTTAAGAACAAAAATAAGATTTTTTCAAGAGAACAGCTCTTGGAAAAAATATGGGGATATGACTTCGCCTGCGACAGCAGGACGGTTGATGTCCATATAAAGCGAATAAGAGAGAAGATAGAAGGTAACGGCAACCCCTGGAAAATCCAGACGGTATGGCGCGTTGGTTATAAATTTGAAGTGAAATAAGGTTTTGGTATGTTTAAAAAGACAATTTTTTCTCATATGATGTATATAAATATGATTACCGTTATAATCGGTACCATATTTTTAACAGTTTTGCAGTCCTTTCTTTTAACCCAGTATGTTGAGAACAGCAGTGCCTTAAAGCTCTCTGAGGACGCAAAAGCCATTGTGAGAATGGTTAACAAAGAGGGAACTTTAAACAGCGACTATATAAGAAGCTATCTTGAAGGGTTTTCAGAGAGTTCGGATTATAATATTTTTGTTGTTGACGAAACAGGCCGAATTGCCATTGAAATTGCAACAGGCGAAGAGTTTAACAAAAGCACAACAAAGATTGATAAAAGCTATCTAAGAGGCAGCGAATATACTTTAAGAGGAACGCTTGACGGAGCTTTCCGTGAGGAAATGGATATCTATGTTGCTCCCATTATTGAAACGGACGAGGCGGGGAACAGCTTTGCCCTGGGGGAAATTATTATAAGCACCCCACGCCCTGCCCAATGGATATTAAATAATCAGATTATAAAAATTGCGACATATTCCACATTAATTGTTCTGATTCTTGCGTTTATGTTTGCCTATTATTCCTCAGGACGAATTGTCCGCCCCATTAAAATCATAGGGGATAATGCCAAAAAGTTTGCAAAAGGCGAATTTGAGTCGCGAGTTGAGCTTACGAAAGCGGACAGCCGTGTAAAAGAGCTTGGCGAACTTGCCCAGACCTTTAACAATATGGCAGGGGAACTCGAAAAATTTGAAGAAGTCCGAAATAATTTCGTCTCCGATGTCTCCCATGAACTGAGAACCCCGATGACCACAATAACAGGCTTCGTTGAGGGGATTTTAGACGGAACTGTTCCTCCTGAAAAAGAAAAGGAATATTTAAAGATTGTTTATGACGAGTGCAAAAGACTTTCAAGACTTGTAAACTCTTTCTTAGAGGTAACAAGAAACCTAAATCAGAAGATTGAACTTGAAATCACTGACTTTGATATAAACAGACTTATAACAAGAACGGCTCTCGGTTTTGAAAAGATAATCGACGAGAAAAATATTAAGGTAGACATTGAGCTTTGCAGCGATTTCTGCTCAGTAAGAGCGGATAAGGATGCAATCAAAAGAGTTCTTACGAATTTATTTGATAACGCCGTTAAATTTACGCCCCAAGGCGGGAACATAAAAATAAGCGTAGCGGAAGAAGCGAAAGATGTCGAAATTTCCGTAAGAAATACAGGAAAAGGCATTTCCAAGGAAGAGGCAAGACTTATCTTTGAGAGATTTTATAAAGAGGATAAATCCCGCTCGGAAAATAAAAACGGAACGGGAATTGGCCTTTATATCGTAAAATCAATTATAAATCGTCACGGCAAGAATATAACCGCCTCAGGAGTTGAGGGCGAATATGCAGAGTTTAAATTTAGTCTTGAAAAAGGCAGATTATAATTCTTCCAAAGAGTGAATAATATAAAATGAAAGGCGGAGGAACAATGGAAGAAAGATTTGAAAACATTGATAACGAAACTATGGTTTCTGATGTAGAGCCAATTAAAAGTAGCAAAAAGAAAAAACGCCGTGTCCATATTGGACTTGTTATGGTTGTTTTAAATGTGTTTATTATTTCCGCTGTTTTTGCGTCAGGGTATTTCTTTGGCTCAGGCGGAAAGCTTTTTGGAACAGTAACTGCCGAGCCTGGCATTGAAAAAATGCTTGAAGACGGCTTAGTAGATGATGGAGAAAGAAGCGGAAAAGAGCTTACGACACAGGAAATTGCGAAAATTGTCGGCCCCGCTGTTGTGGGAATCGTGTCCGAGGTCGAGGTTACGGATTATATCTGGGGAATAAAAGGTGTTTCCGAGGCCTCTGGCTCAGGAATTATTTTCAGTAAAGACGGAAAAACTTACTATATAATAACCAATAACCATGTTATTGAGGGCGCGGGAAAAGTAT
>JAFQRU010000158.1 GCA_017409915.1 Clostridia bacterium | reverse complement strand
TTAGCAGACGAAAACATTATACCACCTCAGTTATATTTATGCGTTATTCCCCTTGGAAAATTACTCTTGAAAAAGATTTGAAAATATTGTATAATGAATATGTATGAGTATTCTTTGAAAGGGTATTGGTATAGAAAATGGCGAGAGAGCTTAAATGTAAAATTGCGGACCTTAAAGTTTCTGTAACTGTTTTGCAGAATGAAAACAGGCTTATTGAGTATGCCGAAAAATATGCTGATGACTTTTCGGGAGAAAGCGATATTAATATTTCTTTTAGCCATGAATTTTTAGAGCACAGAGTAGCAGAAAACGATATGCTTACTCTTTCCGAAGCGGAATACATATGGACAGGTCTGGACTTTGCAAAAAAGCTTCTCGGTTTTGGCGGTCTTGTCTTGCACGCCTCCGCCGTATGCTATGACGACAAGGTATATCTCTTCTCCGCCCCCAGCGGAACAGGAAAATCCACTCACACTTCCCTTTGGGAAAAAGTTTTTGATGGAGCTTTTGTTATTAACGACGACAAGCCTGCTCTTCGTCTTATTGACGGAAAAATTTATGTCTATGGGACGCCTTGGAGCGGAAAAAACGGAAAAAACAAAAACTTCTGCGCACCCTTAGGGGGGATATGTTTTATCTCACGCAGCGAGGAAAACCATATCGAAAAAATGACTGCAAAAGAGGCAATCCCCTCTATTCTTAGGGAGACTTTAAGATTCCCCAGCATAGAGTTTATGGAAGCTCTTTTAGGCTTTCTTGACAAGAACTTAAAGAACATTCCCGTCTTTAAAATGGGTTGCAATACCCAGGACGAGGCGGCGACTACGGCATATAATTTTATGAAAAAATTCCCTCAAGGAGGAAATTTCTATGAAGATTAAAAACGGATATATTTTAAAAACTGTTGCAGGATGCAGCGTTGTTGTGTCCAGCGATGTTGAGACAATGGATTTTACCAATATGCTCAACTTAAACGGCACTGGGGCTTTCCTCTGGGAAAATCTTGAAAACGAAACAACCGAGGATGAGCTTGTAAAAAAGCTTCTTAGTGAATATGATGTTGACGAAGCCGTTGCAAAAAAAGATGTTGCTGTCTTTTTGGAAAATCTTCGGGGGGCAGGTCTTTTAGATGAATAAGGAAGTTAAGGATATCTCCCTTAGCGAGATGCTTCCTCTTATCGAGGAGAAAATAAGCCTTGGGGGAGATGTTATTATTAAGCCGCAAGGTCTCAGTATGCTTCCACTTATAAGGCCAAAAAAAGACCGCGTTGTTATTTCAAGGGCGGTGCTTCCCTTAAATAAATATGACCTTCCTCTTTATAAAAGGAAGGATGGAAGCTTTGTTATACACAGAGTGGTTGGTTTCGGGGAAAACGAAACCTATATTATGCGTGGGGACAACCAGACCAAAGCAGAAAAAGGCATTACAGATAACGACATTATAGGATTGGTTACAGAGATATATAAAGGCAGAAAACCTATTAAGGTTTCTTCCCTTTTGTATAAAATTTATGTTTTATTAGTCGTTTTTGTTCATCCTTTAAGGAGGGTAATAAAATGGTGTCTTGGAAAATGCAAAATAATAAGATAAAAGAT
>JAFQRU010000157.1 GCA_017409915.1 Clostridia bacterium | reverse complement strand
TTAGAACGAGCCCAGCTTTTAGGTCAGCTTATGACACTCTACCGCTACCCTATCGCAGTGGCGGGAACACACGGTAAAACCACAACAACTTCTATGTTGTCTCTTATACTTTTAAACGCAAAAATGGACCCCACCATCCTCGTTGGAGGAGAACTTCCGCAAATAAGCGGAAATTACAAAATCGGGGCGACAGACTACCTCGTTTGCGAGGCCTGCGAATATGTTGAAAGTTTTCTCAATTTTCGACCTTTTTTGTCAATAATTACTAATATTGAGGCCGATCATTTAGATTACTTTGGCAATCTAACTAATATTATAACATCTTTTAAGAAATTTGCAAGCCTAAATACCCCCTCTGGACACATTATTGTATGTTCTGACGATAAAAATACCCTTTCTGTTGTGCAAAACACCCATACAAATGTGGTTAAATATGCCATAAAAGACAAAAAGGCAGATTTTGTGGCAGAAAATATCAGGATAAACGAGAACAAAGGTGCGTCCTTTGATGCGCTTTTTAAGGGCGAATTTTTCCTTTCTTTAAGTATGCAGGTGGCAGGGGCGCATAACATCTTAAATGCGCTGGGCGCACTGGCTGCGGCATACTGTCTCGGCGTCTCAAAAGAGGCAATAAAACAGGGATTGGAAAGCTTTTATGGGGCGAAACGCAGATTTGAAAAGCTTGGGGAATTTAACGGCATCCCTGTAATTGATGACTATGCCCACCACCCCACAGAAATTAAGGCAACTCTTTCTATGGTAAAAGAACAGGGCTATAACAATGTCTGGTGCATTTTCCAGCCTCATACCTATTCAAGGACCCTGAGCCTTTTTGATGAGTTCGTAGAGGCTCTCCCTATTGCAGATAAGCTTATAATTGAGGATGTTTATTCGGCCAGAGAGAAATATGACGGAAGAATCCATAGCTGCGATTTGGCTCTTGCTATTCCTAAGGCGGTTTATATGAACGACTTTGGAGCAACCGTAAGATATATAAAGAAAAACGCAAAGCCTGGGGATGTCGTTTTAACCGTCGGCGCAGGGGATGTATTTAAAATCGGAAAAGAACTGGTGAAATAGATGAATTTAACAAACCCAACTCAGCTTAAAAATATCTTAGGCTCCTTTGGTTTTTCCTTTTCGAAAAGCCTGGGGCAGAACTTTTTAATTGATGAAAATGTTTTAAATAAAATAATTGAGGGCAGCGGAATAAACAGTAAGTGGGGAGCTCTTGAAATCGGCCCGGGGGCAGGAACCCTGACTCGTGCCCTCTCTCAAAACAGCAAGAAAACAGTTGCTATTGAGATTGACAAACGGCTTATGCCTCTTCTTGATTATACTTTGGGGGAGTTTAAGAACACCAAGGTAATAAACGAGGATGTTATGGCGGTAGATTTAGACGCTCTCATAAGTGAAGAATTCGGAGATATGGATGTTGCGGTTTGCGCAAATCTTCCTTATTATATAACAACCCCGATTATAATGAAGGTTTTGGAAGACTGCCATAGAGTCCGCTCAATGACGGTTATGATTCAAAAAGAGGTTGCGGAGCGTATGGTTGCAAAACCGGGTGGCAAGGACTATGGCGCGCTGTCCGTTGCGGTGCAGTTTTATACGGAGCCGAAAATCGTTTGCCAGGCAGACCCCCATTGCTTTATGCCTCAACCAAAGGTTGCCTCAACGGTTATAAGTCTTAAAGTTTTGGAGAAGCCAGCGGTAGATGTTAAAAACAAAAAGCTGTTTTTTGAAATTGTTAAGTCAGCTTTCGGACAAAGAAGAAAAACTCTGCTTAATGCCCTATCCAAAAGCCCTTATATAAATGTTGAAAAAGAGATAATTATGGGGGCAATAGAAAATGCAGGGCTTAGCGCTGACATAAGAGGAGAAAGACTCAGCCTTGGCGATTTCGCAAAAGTTTGCGACTACATAGACGAAAGGAATTAAAATAATGATAACAAGTAAACAAAGAGCATATTTAAGAGGACTTGGGAGCAAAATTCCTGCCAACCACCAGATTGGCAAGGACGGGATAAGCGAAAATATCGTAAAGGCAATAAGCGATGCCTTGGATGCAAATTCTATGGTTAAAATCCATGTTCTTGAAAATGCACCTTATACAGCCAGAGAGGCGTCAATTATAATGGTGGAAAAGCTTGGAGCTGAATGTGTTCAGGTTATAGGCAGAAAGTTCGTTTTGTGGAGAGAAACGGAAGACTCCCCGAAACTTTTAACAATTTAAGATAATAAAAAACGGAGAACTTTTGTTCTCCGTTTTTTTATAGTGTTTTTAAAATCATTAGTCTAAACTGTCAATATAGTTGCAAGCAGAGATTGCGGCAATTGCACCGTCGGATACTGCTGTTGCAACCTGACGGACAGCTTTCTTTCGGCAATCCCCTGCAACGAAAATGCCGTTTTTCTCGGAAGCGCAAACTTCGGAGTAGTCAGCATAGCCGTATTTGTCAAGGCTTATAACATTCTCAAAATTTTCGTTCTGAGGAACAAGCCCGATTGCAACAAACATTCCGTCAAGAGCGAGATTCTGTGTTTTTGAGGTTTCCTCGTTTTTAATAACAATTCCCTCGAAAGTTTTATCTCCTAAAATCTCGGCAACTGTGTGGCCCAAGATAATGTTTATATTATCCTTTGCCTCAGCCTGTTTTATAAGGGTTGCATCCCCCGTAAGATGAGGAAGATTCTGCACAACATAAACGGTTTTTGCAAGTTGGGAAAGTTGAAGAGCCTCTACTAAGGCAGAGTTTCCGCCTCCTATAACCGCAACTGTTCTTCCTGTAAAGAAAGCTCCGTCGCAAACGGCGCAGAATGAAATGCCGTCTCCTATGAAATCTTCTTCTTTTGGAAGGCCTAAGCGTCTGTGCTTTGCCCCTGTTGCGATTACAACTGTTTTTGCCTCAAAGGTTTCCCCGTCAGTAACAACTTTTTTAATGTCCCCGTCGATGATTTCCTTTGCCTCGCAAGACTCGAAATCAACACCCTGGGAAATTGCCTGGTCAACTAACTTTTCGGCAAATTCGTTTCCTGTAACTTCGGCGAAACCGGGGATATTCTCAACCTTTGGAGAATAGGTAATCTGTCCGCCAAAGGAGGCTTTTTCAATAACCAAAGCGGTTTTGTTAGCACGCCTTGCGTATATCCCCGCAGTAAGTCCTGCGGGGCCGCCTCCTATAATAACTACATCATACATAGTTTGCACCTACTTTTCTATTGCTGTCTTAATTGCGCCTACTCCTGCAAACTTCTGAGCCTCTCCGCCCTTAACAACAACGAGGGTTGGAGCCTGCTTGATTCCGAGAGCGTTTGAAAGCTCAACATTTTCATTTGCCATAAGCTTTGTATAAGGATATTCTGCCTTTTCTAAGAGAGAATATGCAATTTTACAGTTAGGGCAAGTTGGAGATGCAAATAAATAGTTTCCGTCTGCTAATGTTGTGCCCTCTGCTTCTGCTACCGGAGCATCAGCTTTAACTTCTCTTTTAACATTGTCTAAGTTATAGCAGTCAATGTTATATTCTTTTCTTTCTTTGTATTCCTGAGACTTACCAACATTCCAGTTTCTAACAGGACGATAGTAACCTGTGATTCTGCTGTAAACTTCTGTTTCTTCGCCACAAGTTGGGCATTCGAAATGTTCGCCACTGATGTAGCCGTGTTTTTTACATACAGAATATGTTGGAGACATTGTGTAGTAAGGAAGCTTGTAGTTTTCTGCAATCTTCTTAACGAGGTTTGCAGCAGCTTTCCAGTCAGGAAGCTTTTCGCCTAAGAATGCGTGGAAAACTGTTCCTGATGTATAAAGTGTCTGGAGTTCGTCCTGAATATCAAGAGCTGCAAAGATATCGTCTGTGTAGCTAACAGGAAGATGACTGCTGTTTGTGTAGTATGGAGAATCAGCGTCTTCTGATGCTGTGATAATTTCAGGATACTGCTCAACATCGTGCTTTGCAAGTCTGTATGATGTTGATTCAGCAGGAGTTGCCTCTAAGTTATAAAGGTCGCCATACTGTTCCTGATAATCGGAAAGTCTTTCTCTCATATGGTTGAGAACTTTCTTTGTCCATTCCTGACATTCTTCATGTGTTAAGTCTTTCTTAATCCAGTTTGCGTTAAGACCAGCTTCGTTCATACCAACAAGACCGATTGTTGAGAAATGGTTGTT
>JAFQRU010000156.1 GCA_017409915.1 Clostridia bacterium | reverse complement strand
GCAGATTCTCTCCCAGCTGAGCTATGCGCCCACATCAATCCTCGTTGCCTGGCTTATAACCCGCGACAACAAAAGCAATTATACTCGTTTTCAGGATAAAAGTCAAGATTATTATATACGATTATTTCAATTTATCTCGTATTTTATAGCTAAATGCTTTGATTTTCTCGTTTATTCACCTTTTTGCTTTGTTTTTAAAGTTTTCAAGAGCATTTTTATCGAACAAATATTTTCTGTCACAGAACTGGCAAACAATCTCTGCTTCGCCCTGTTCATCAATGATATTCTGGATTTCTTCTTTGCCGAGACTTATGATAGCTCTCTCCATTCTATCAAGACTGCAATCGCAATTATATTCTATCTCGGTTTCGTCAAGAATATCAATTTCAAAATCCTTCATAATCTCCATTATAAGCTCTCTATTGCTTTTTCCAAGAGAAAGCATATCAGTAACACTACATACACTTTCAAGGGATTTTTCAAGGCGTTTTAAGCTGAATTCATCGCAGTCAGGCATAACCTGAACAATAAAGCCACCAGCCTGAGCAATAGATAAATCCTTATCAACTAATACCCCGAGACCTACAACGCTTGGAACCTGCTCCGACTGAGCAAAATAATACGCCAAATCATCCCCGATTTCACCGCTCTGAATCTCAACCTGGCCGATATAAGGTTCTTTCATTTTTAGGTCACGGATAACGCTTAAAAAGCCATTTTTGCCAACAGCGCCACCAACATCGAGCTTACCTTTTCTGTTAAGTGGTAAATCTACATAAGGATTCTCGATATAACCTTTGACTCCACCTTTTGCGTCGCCCACAACCAAAACAATTCCCGCTTCTCCGCCACCTTTAAACTGAATGGTAACGGTCGCTTCATCATTTTTAAGCATAGCTCCCATAAGCTGACCTGCAACCAAGGTTCTACCAAGAGCCGCTGACGCAACGGGAGAAAGATTATGAAACTTTCTTGCTTTTTCAACTGTTTCACGGGAGTTAGCAAAATAAATTCGCATAAACCCGTCTTTTGTTACTGCTTTTGTTAATAAATCCATAAATATCTCCTAAATAAAGAAAGAAAGCCGACGAAATTGTCGGCTTTTAAGTCTTATTTTGTTTATCGTATATCAAAAATCTTACGCACGCTTTGTAACGTTTGCAGCCTGCGGACCCTTAGCACCTTCGACAACCTCAAATTCAACTTCTGCGCCTTCCTCTAATGTCTTGTAGCCTTCCATGGCAATTGCTGAAAAATGAACAAAAACATCAGTTCCGTCTTCACTTTCGATAAAACCGAAACCCTTCTCAGCATTAAACCATTTCACTTTTCCGTTTTGCATATAAATTATACCTCCTAAAAATTAAGCCGTTCATTCAGCCACGAGTATAAGTATATCACATAGAATTTCCAATGTCAACCATTTTAGCAACTAAAAAGCCTTTTGGAAAGCTCAATTTCATCCTCGTTCTTGCTATTTAAAAACTTAATTTCACCCTTATTTTTTCCAGTATTTTCAATGTTCATACCTTTAAGTCGTCTTAAAAGTTCTCTTGCCGTCCCCTCTCCTCCGTCAAAGAGGACAACTTCTTCTCCCATAACCTTTTTAATGGTTTTCGAAAGAAACGGATAATGGGTGCAGCCAAGAACAATTCTATCAATCCTGCCTTTATAATCAGAAAGCAAGCCGTCAACAAATTTTTCTACTTCTTCCCCTTCTAAAATACCTTTTTCAACCCACTCCATAAGACCCGGGCATGGGAGTAACTCAATATTGCACATTCCTTTATATTTATCCAAAAGCGCTTTAAACTTATTTTCGCCCAAAGTCATATCCGTTGCCATAACCAAAACACTTCCGCCCTCTTTATAAAGCACAGCAGGTTTTATAGCAGGTTCAACGCCTATTACGGGAAGGTCAGGATACTTCTGTCTTAAAAGCTCCGCCGCAGCACTTGTAGCACTGTTGCAGGCAATAACAATCGCTTTAACCCCCAGGGAAACAAGCATCTCCGCATTGGCCACGGCTAAATCACGAACTTCTCCCACAGACTTTGTTCCATAAGGAGCGTTCTTTGAATCGCCAAAATATATGAAATTTTCATTAGGCATAAGATTTACCGAATCGCGAAGAACACTTATACCTCCAACCCCTGAGTCAAAAAAGCCAATGGGTTTTTCACAGTTTTTCATATTAATCATCCTTTTAGCTTGTTTTTCTTAATACAAAAAAGCATCGCTGCGTATCCGCTTTTGGCGGAGAAAATTTAAGCTCATCATATACTTTTGAAACACTAAGGCCACATTTTCGGGAAGCGTTAAGTATTTCCTTTTCGCTATATGCTCTTTCCGCCTGTTCCTCAGTATATCTGTTGTAGCTTTCTCCGTTTTTCTCAAAAAAGTCCAGTCTGAAATAACAAATTTTATCCTTTTCATCATACTCGTTCTGCCAGACATAGAAAATATCTTTTTCTTCGTTTACAAAAGTATTATTACCCAAAATCTTGCTTAATTTATACTCTGTGTTTATATCAAAAATCATTATCCCGTCCGGATTAAGATAATTTTTCGCAAGAGAAAACATTTTTTCAAGCTCGCCGTCTTCCGTGAGATAGTTAACCCCATCAAGAGTGCAGATTATAGCATCAACAGTTCCGTAAAGCTCAAAATCAGTCATATCCTGATTAAGATAAAGAATATCAAGATCCTCTTCATAAGCTTTTTCTCTTGCAATATTGAGCATTTCGCAAGACATATCAACCCCTATCATATCGTAGCCTCTTTTTGCCAGAATAGAGGTCAGGGTTCCCGTTCCGCAGGCTAAATCAAGGACAAGTTTTGGGGAGACCTTCTCTTTCTCAAAAATCGCCTCAATATAGTCCGCAAAAGCAATATAGTTTATATCTTGCAGTTCTTCATATAACTTCGCAAAATCGCCATACATTCTAAATCACACCTTTTTAAGCTTATCGCCTGTATAAGAGGCAAGAAGTTTTTTCTCGCCAACTCCCTCGAAATCAATTATAAGGAACAAATCTGCACCCATCGGCTTTGCGCTTTTAACAATGCCACCTCCAAAGGCAGTATGGACAACTTTATCTCCCTCAGAGAAGGATTCAAAATTCGCCTTTTTAGTCGTCTCACGGGTTTGACCAAGATTCGAGCTTCCTTTGTCAAACGAAACTTTTGGCGTGGTTCCCCTTGTATCAAATCCACCAAAAGTAGCTTTCGCCTTTTTAGGATATTGTTTATCTAAAAGGTCATCTGATATTTCGCCAATAAATCTTGACTCTGTTTCATATCTCGTTGAGCCAAACAGTGTTCTGCATCTTGCATGAGTTATGAAAAGTCGTTTTTTGGCTCTTGTTATTCCAACATAGCAAAGTCGTCTTTCTTCCTCCAGCTCCTCTTCGGATTCCATAGACCTCATTCCAGGGAAAATCCCCTCTTCAAGCCCCACCAAAAATACATTGGGAAATTCAAGACCCTTCGCGCTATGAAGAGTCATAAGAGTAACCGTTTCCGCCGACTCGTCATAGTTATCAATGTCAGATATAAGAGAAATGTCTTCAAGAAGTGTTTCAAGAGTTGTTTCAGGATTATTTTTAACCGCCTCAACAACCATTGATAAAAATTCCTTGATATTTTCAATTCTGGTCTGATTTTCAACGGACTTTTCAAGTTCTAATGCACTTATCATTCCGCTTTTATTTATAACCGCTTCAACGAAATTTTCAAGGCTTTCTTCCTCGTGCAAAGTATTTTTGAGGCTTTCAATTATATCAGTAAAACCGCTTAGCTTATTCTTCACTTTTGATAAATCGTCATATTCTCCGCAGGTTAAGCATATTTCATACATACTTTTATTTTCATCACGGGCAATATTTTCGATTTTCTCAATAGTTGTATCGCCAATTCCTCGTTTAGGCTCATTTATAATACGCTTTAAAGCAATATTGTCTCCGCAGTTTTGGATAAGACGGAGATAACTTGTTAAATCCTTGATTTCTTTTCTGTCATAGAAGCGAAGTCCGCCTAAAACTCTATAAGGAATCGCATTATGCAAAAGCGCATCTTCTATAACTCGTGACTGGGCATTCATTCTGTATAAAACAACAATATCGTTGAAGCTTCCGCCGTTTTGAGTAAGCTTATTTATTTCTTCTGTTATAAATTTTGCTTCATCACGCTCGTCCTCAGCCCTGTACAGAGTGATTTTCTCGCCCTGTTCATTTTTGGTCCAAAGTTCTTTTCCGCGTCTTCCTTTGTTGTTTTTGATAACTTCATTAGCGGCGGATAAAACATTTCCTGTTGAACGATAGTTTTCTTCAAGTTTTATAATCTTGGCGTTTGTAAACTCTTTTTCAAACCCCAAAATATTGCTTATATCAGCTCCGCGGAACTTGTAAATACTCTGGTCGTCATCCCCAACAACGCAAAGGTTTTTGCTTTCGCCGGCGAGGAGACTGACAAGTCTATACTGGGCATGGTTTGTGTCCTGATACTCATCAACCAATATGTATTTAAACCTATTTTGATAATATTCCAAAACTTTGGGATTTTCTTCAAAAAGTTTAACTGTGCAACCAATTAAATCATCAAAATCAAAAGCATTATAGCTTTTCAGTTTACTTTGATAAAAAGCATAAACCTTGCAGGCAACTTCCCCGAAAAAGTCCTTTCCGACTTCCTTAATAAAATCTTCCGGGGTCAAAAGAGAATCTTTTGCCCTGCTTATAACCGCGCCAAAAGCTTTTGGTGAAAAGTTCTTACTGTCAATATTAAGTTCTTTCATACATTCTTTGATAACGGTCTGCGCATCTGCAGTATCAAAAATGTTAAAGCTTCTGTCATAACCAATCTTATCTGCATCACGGCGCAAAATTTTAACACAGGCAGAATGGAATGTGCTTGCCATTATATCATTCGCTTCTTCTCCCAGTCTTTTTGCAAGTCGTGTTTTAAGCTCTGCCGCCGCTTTATTTGTAAAGGTAATTGCCAAAATATTATATGGCGAAACAGGAGAAACCTTTAAAAATTCTTCCATACTCTCAGGAATTTCGTCAACCTCGCCCTTGGCGTACCAAGAAAGTACCTCGATTTCTTCCTCGGAAATTCGTGGCGTTGTAGTATCAAAATAAGCTCTGCCATATTCAATCAAATGGGCAATACGATTGATTATAACCGTGGTTTTCCCTGAGCCTGCGCCTGCTAAAACAAGTAGCGGTCCCTCTGTTGTGAAAACCGCTTCTTTTTGTTTCGCATTAAGCCCTTTATATCTATTTTCAATTATTTCTTGTCTTATTTTTAAAAAGTCCATTAAAGGCTCCTTTATTTAATAATTCCACCGCCGATAACACTTTTGTCCTCGCTGTAAAATACCACAGCCTGTCCGGGAGTTATCGCCCTTTGAGGCGTATCAAAAATAACTTTAACCGTATCTTCATCAATGACAAAAAGCT
>JAFQRU010000155.1 GCA_017409915.1 Clostridia bacterium | reverse complement strand
TGCAAGAACAATAACGGAGCAAGGAGCTTTCTGCTTAAGGCTGTCACCTGCGTTACGAAGAGAGTTCATATCAAGACCATCGTCCATTTTCTTAGTAATAATCTTAATACCGTTAACCTCTTCCGCTTCATTTATAAGGTCGCCAATGCTTCCCTGAGCCATTTTGCTCTTTAAACTTTCTATTTCGCGTTTAGCCTCTTTAAGTTCCTCAGTAAGCGAAACTGCCTTTGAGGCAACTTCTGTTATGTTGGATTTAAGAGCCTTTGCAGTTTCAGCAACCGTATTTTCTGTTTTGCTTAAAAGCTCTAAAACGCCAAAGCCTGTAACCGCTTCAATTCTTCTGACACCTGCCGCAACACCGCTTTCTGAAACAATCTTGAAGAGTCCAAGGTTTCCTGTGTTTTTAGCGTGTGTTCCGCCACAGAATTCAACGCTGTAATCATCAATTTTAACAATTCTTACTGTGTCGCCGTATTTTTCGCCGAAGAGCGCAGTTGCGCCAAGCTTTTTAGCTTCTTCAATAGGTGCTTCAAAGTTTTCAACAGGGATACAGCTTAATATTGCCATATTAACCTCTGTCTCAACTTTTTTGATTTCCTCGTCAGTCATAGCGCTGAAGTGAGAGAAGTCGAATCTCATTCTGTCTTCGGAAACATAAGAGCCTGCCTGTGCGACATGGTTTCCAAGAGCGTTCTTAAGAGCCGCCTGAAGAAGATGAGCCGCAGTGGGGTTTCTTCTTATTGCGTTTCTTCTGCATTTTGCAATTTTGGTTGTTGCACTGTCATTAACCTTAACTGTTCCACTCTTAACGACTGCTTTATGGAGGAACTTTCCGTTCTGTTTCTTAACGTCCAAAACCTCAAGCATAAAGCCGTTTCCTTCGATTACACCGCTGTCACCAACCTGGCCGCCGCTTTCAGCGTAAAAAGCAGTCTTGTCAAGCACAACTGTAACTTCATCGCCCTCTGTTGCTTCGTCACATAAAGCGTTGTCCTTTGCGATTGCGAGAATTTTGCCCTCGGCCTCGTCAGCAGTATAGCCTTCAAAAATGGTTGCATCTTTGATAAACTTAAAGATATCCTCTTCCCAAGCGGCGTCTTCCATATCGCCTCTTGCGGAGCGGGCACGTTCTTTCTGCTCGTTCATAAGAGCGGTAAAGCCGTCCTCATCAACAATAATATCCTTTTCTTCTGCAATTTCTTTTGTCAGGTCAATAGGGAAACCATAAGTATCGTAAAGTTTAAATGCTTTGTCACCGCCGAGAGTTTTTTCGCCTGCGTCCTTGATTTCCTTAATGTAGTCTTCAAGAATAACAAGACCCTGGTCGATTGTTTCAGCAAAACGCTCTTCCTCGTTTTTGATAACCTTTTCGATATATTCAAACTTTTCTTCAAGTTCAGGATAAGCACCCTTGGATTCTTCCATAACGGTTTTTGCAATCTTATAAAGGAATGAACCGCCGATTCCCAAAAGTCTTCCGTGTCTTGCAGCACGGCGGAGG
>JAFQRU010000022.1 GCA_017409915.1 Clostridia bacterium | reverse complement strand
TCTGACTATATTGTTGTAGGAAGACCGATTACAGCAGCAGAAGACCCTGTGGCAGCTTATGAAAGATGCGTTGCAGAATTTATTGACTAAACTTAGGAGGAAATAAAAATGGAAAACATTAAAACATTGATTGCACAGGATTTGTTAAGCATTGGTGCGGTATTTTTAAGACCCGAAGAACCTTTTACCTGGGCAAGCGGAATTAAGAGCCCTGTATATTGCGACAACAGACTTACTTTGTCTGCTCCAAAGGTTCGCGACGATATTGAAAATGCTATTGCTGAAACTGTTAAGGAGAAATATCCTGAGGCAGAGGTTCTTATGGGAACAAGCACAGCAGGTATCGCCCATGCGGCAATTTCAGCGCATATTTTGGGTATTCCAATGGGATATGTAAGAAGTGGCGCAAAAGATCACGGCAGACAGAACCAGATTGAAGGTAAGCTTGAAAAAGGCCAGAAGGTTGTTGTAATCGAAGACCTTATTTCAACAGGTGGCAGCGTTATCGAAGTTGTTGATGTGTTAAGAGAAGCAGGCGCCGAAGTTTTGGGTATCGTGTCAATCTACACCTACGGAATGGAAAAGGGAATCAAAAGACTCAGCGAAGCAAATGTTGAAAACACAAGTCTTACAGATTTTGATACAACAGTTGATGTTGCAGCAAAAATCGGGTATATTAAAGAAGAAGACAAAGAAAGACTTATAAAATTCCGCAACAATCCGAGCGACGAGAGTTGGATAAAATAATTTTAAAGGAGCGATTCTATGCGTAACCTTATTGACATTCTGGATTTATCCGTAAGCGAAATCGAAGAGCTTACCCAAATCGCAGAAGATATAATTAAAAACCCTGAAAAATATCAGGAAAAATGTCGTTATAAAAAGCTTGCAACATTATTTTTTGAGCCTTCAACAAGAACAAGGCTCAGCTTTGAAGCGGCTATGATGGAACTTGGCGGAAATGTTATTGGCTTTTCTGAGGCTAATTCAAGTTCTGCGGCAAAGGGAGAAAGCGTTTCTGACACAGTAAAAACTGTTGGATGTTATGCAGATATTATCGCTATGAGACATCCAAAAGAGGGTGCGCCTCTTGCGGCATCTTTTAAGGCGGAAGTGCCGATTATAAACGCAGGGGATGGTGGCCATAATCACCCCACTCAAACTCTTGCCGATTTGCTTACAATAAAAATGGAAAAAGGCGGGTTTGATAACCTTACAATCGGCCTTTGCGGGGATTTGAAATTCGGAAGAACAGTTCACTCCCTTATAAATGCTATGTCAAGATACAAAAATATTAGATTTGTGCTTATTTCTCCTGAGGAGCTTTCTCTTCCTGACTACATAAAAAAAGGTGTTATTGAGAAAAATAATATCCCATACACCGAAACAAGAGATTTGGAAGAGGCGGTTAAAGACCTTGATATTTTGTATATGACAAGAGTTCAAAGAGAACGCTTTTTCAATGAGGCGGATTATATAAGACTTAAAGATAGCTATATTCTTACTCTTGAAAAACTTGCAAATGCTAAAAAAGACCTTTGCGTTATGCATCCTCTTCCAAGGGTTAATGAAATTTCTCCTGAGGTGGATGAGGACAGCAGAGCTTGTTATTTCAAGCAGGTTAAGTATGGCAAGTATATGAGAATGGCTCTTATTTTGAAGTTTTTGGAGGTAGAAATATGAATATAGACTCCATAAAAAACGGGATTGTAATTGACCATATTGCGTCAGGAAACAGTATGGAAATTTATGAGCTTTTAAAGCTTGAAGAGCTTGATTGCTCTGTTGCGATTATTAAGAATGCACAGAGTCGAAAAATGGGGAAGAAGGACATTATCAAAATTGACGCCGATGTGGATATAAATTTTGATGTTTTAGGCTATATTGACCCTAATATTACTGTTAATATCATTAAAGACGGCGTATTGGTTGAAAAGAGACATCTTTCGCTCCCGAAAGAGCTTGTTAATGTTATTGTGTGCAAAAATCCAAGATGCATAACATCGGTTGAACAAGGCATAAAACATATATTCAAACTTTCAGAAACTGAAAATGGCGTTTATCGCTGTGCTTATTGCGAAACAAAAGCAAAAAATCAGTAGAATTTGGAAGAAAAAACAGAAATTACAATGTTTATTATATAGTCATTGAGGCAAACTAAACTTGAAAACAAAACATCAAAAATTCAAATATTTTTAATGTTTTGGAAAATAAGGGAGGTGAGTCAGAAATGGCTAACAGAAGTAACAACAGTGTAGTAGTTCCAGAATCAAGAGCTGCTATGGATAAGTTTAAAATGGAAGCTGCCAACGAAGTTGGAGTACAGCTTAAGGAAGGTTATAACGGAGACCTTACTTCAAGACAGGCAGGCTCAATCGGCGGACAGATGGTTAAGAAAATGATTGAGAAGGCTGAAAAAGATTTAGCAAACGGTCAAAGTATGTAATTCTTTAATAGAAGAAAGACAAACCTGCCTTAAATTAGGTGGGTTTGTTTTTTAGTTGAGGTATCTTATGAGGAAAATTCTCTATATTATCTTGTTGTGCCTTGCGTCTTATGCCGTTACATATTTTTACGGACTCAAAACCACAACTGACGGAACACCTTATGAAAAGCAATTGGTTGAAAGAATAAAGGAAATCGATTTGGGCGCTGAGGATGGAATTGATATAAACAAGGCGACTAAACGGGACTTTATGAAGGTCTATGGAATTGGCGAATCAATTGCTGAGAAGATTATTGAGTATCGGGAAGAACTTGGTGGTTTCAGGGGGATTGAGGATTTGCTTGGCGCAGAGGGAATAGGAGAAAAGAGACTGGATAAACTCAGAGAAATATTTAAAATTGAGAAAGAGGAGACGCAGAATGGAAACAATTAAAGTTATAAAAGAGAGAAGAGCGGTAAGAGGTTTTGATCCTGAAAAACAGCTTAAAATGGAGGATGTTAAGACCATCATTGAGTGCGGAATGTATGCTCCGATGGCTGTTAATAAAGTGTCCTGGCATCTTACAGTTGTGCGCAACAAAGAATTTTTGGAAGAACTCTCAAAAGATGTTATTGCCCAGATGAGCGTAAACCCGACAGACCATATAAAAATGCGTCTTAATATGCCTAATTACAGCCCATTTTACCACGCCCCAACGGTTGTTTTCGTAACTGGCGACAAAAATAACACCTGCACAGGCGTTAATGCAGGTGCCGCGATTGAAAATATGCTACTTGCTGCCAAAGACCTTGGAATTGATAGCTGTTGGATAGGCCTCGCCAATGATTTTCTTAAATCTGAAAAAGGTAAGGTTTATATGAATAAGCTTAACACACCAGAAGACTATGAGATTATAGGTGCGGTTGCTTTTGGATACAGAAATGTTAATGTTACAATGCCAAACAAACAATTTTACAAGAGTGCAGAAAAAGTTAAATACATAGACAAACTATTTTTGATCGAGATACTCTGTAACACCCATAAATATAG
>JAFQRU010000154.1 GCA_017409915.1 Clostridia bacterium | reverse complement strand
TTTTCCGTGTTAAACTTCTCGTAAATACAGCTTATAATCCCAAGGGACGCAAACAAACTTATTGCAGGAAAAAATATAATTTCAATTACTGTAAGAGCAATTTCAATTATGCCGAGAAGCAACGGCTGAAAAACAGAAGCAGATATTACCGCGCCACTTGCCGTAAGAGTTGCAATGACCACGGGAACAAGGATTCTCGCTATTAATGTTATTGTATCTATGGCATCCTTTCCGCACCTGATTATCTCTAAAAACGATGCCGAGCAAACCCCTGCGATTATGATATAGCAAGCATAAAACGCCACATCTGAAACTTCTTTGTTTTCCATAGCCGGAAGGGCCGAAAGATATGAAGATAAAACTGACAGCGAGAGGACGAAAATCATAATTTTAAGGGCGCTTTTCATTTCCATAAACAGAAGGCTCATTATCTTTTCAAGGAGGCTTCCAACATCAAAAATACTCCCGCCTGACGCGCTTTTCACCATAAAACTTTCTGCGGAAAAATTGGGAAAAACCGATTCAATATTTACCATAGCATCATTTACATTTGAGGCCTTGGTTATGTCCTCTGAATATATAGAAATATACTCATCGATAATTGATTGCTCCTCAGATTTTTCTGCCATAACTTCCACCGAAAGAAGCAAAAGCAATATAAGTAAAAATACAACTTTTTTCACATTTCTTTTCCTTTGCTAAGCTACATCAATAACTCTACCCACCACATCGAAAAGCCTATAAATTACAGGCATAGACATTGCAATAATTATTATCTTTCCGCAAGTTTCAATATTTGTTCCAATCGCCGTTTCACCTGCATCCTTGCAAATTTCGGCGCCAATTTGTGTTATAAATGCAATACCAATAACTTTTATAACGATAATCATAAACTGCATTTCAATTCCGATTTGCCTTGATAAGTCAACAAAAAACGCTGTTACCGTTTTAAAATATGGCCCAATTAAGGCAAGCATAACTGCACAGGATATTATAGATATGGAAACTGAAATTTCAGGTCGATAGTTTTTAATCAGCACCGAAAGGAGCACAGCAATTATTCCAATTCCAATAATTTTTTCTACATCCATATTTATAAATCAAAAACACTTTTTATAGTGTCAAACAAGTTGCTTATTTGCTGTACCACCATAAGCAAAACCACAATAAGTCCTGCTATGGTTGTGAGCATCGCCTGGTCTTCTCTTCCGCTTCTTACAAGAAGCAAATTCAGCACAGCAACAAGTATCCCTATTGCCGCAACTTTGAATATTAAATCTACTCCCGTCATTTTATCACCTCGTTAATTTATAGAAGGAGAATAACTATAAATACTCCTGCCAGAAGGCTTATACTTTTTGTGGCCTTTGCTTTTTTGTTCACTTCTTCCGTAGCATCACTTTGGGCCGAATCAAGACGGGTTTTTACCGCCTCAATATTCTTTATTTCAGTATCAATATCACCCTCACTGAGAGTTTTTGAAAAGCTTTTTAAAATTCCTATTTCATCAGAAGAAAGGCACAAAAGGTTTTTGTTCTCTTCTATCTTTTTATCAAAAATCTCCCCCGGATTGCTTCCATAATCTTTTTGGAGATGCGTCCCTGTTTCATAAAATATCTTTTTAACTACCCCTGCGCAATTTTCGCTGGCACTCTCCAAAGCCTTTGCAATAGGATAATTCATATGTTTTATATTAAATTCAAGCATTGTCAAACCGTCTGAAAAAGAAGACAGTTGTCTTAACCTGTCCTTTTGTTTCTCTCCCATCAAATGTCCCATATATCCAAAACCTGCAATAATAACACCGCAAAGAATAAGCTTAAAAATCACTTTTCCACCTCAAAAACCTCGCCAACAACTCTTCTAACATGGCTTTTATTATTCCGCCTTAAAACGATAACCTGATTAAAGCCGTTTTTGCCAAGAATTCTTTTCAAATGACAATTGTTTTTAATCTCTTCAAGGCTTCCGCCGTGAGCACTTGCAACAACGCTTACTCCCATACCGAAACATTTTTTAACCGCCTCAACATCCCCTTCCGTGGAAAGTTCGTCGCAGACAATAAGCTGAGGGGACATCGACCTTAGCATAAGGGGAATTGCCTTATTTTTTGGTGCATCCTCAATTATATCCGTCTGAATCCCAATATCATTTTGAGGAACACCTCTAAAAAGCGCTCCTATTTCTCCTCTTTCGTCAATAACAGAAACCTTTATGCCGGAGTGAGATATAAGCCTTGTTAAGTCCCTTAAAAGTGTAGTCTTGCCAACACCGGGCGGAGAAATAATCAAAGTATTTTTCACTTTACCATTCTTTAAAACGGCATCGATATATTCCCCGCCTGTTCCTATCCGTTCAGAGGCAACCCTGATGTTTATCCCATTTATCTCTTTAATGGTTTCGATATGGCCACAACTTACTACTGTTTTTCCGCAAAACCCCGCTCTGTGTCCACCTCGTATAGTTATGTATCCTTGTTTTATTTCTTCCGCATGTGCATAAATTGAATTCTCGCAAAGGGCAGAGAAAATTCGCTTTATGTCACTCTCAGTTATAATATAAGCACCCCCAATAGCCGGAGATACACTGCCATCTGTTAAAACAGCAAAACTTCCGAGGGAGGTACTTATTATAAGTGGGCGATTTACCCTTATCCTTATTTCTTCAAGACTGCCACAAGCTTGTTCCAGAGCTTCTTTTAATAAACATTTAAGATTGTCGGGAAGAACCGCAAAAATTTCCTTAACTCGTTTTTCCATAGCTAATCCACCTTTTCTTTTGATATTTCTAGTTTATTAGGCTTTGTCCCTATTTAGAACATATCTAAAAAGAAAACCGATGCATAATCCTCAAAAATCCCAATAGACGGCGGATTATAAGTCCATACAGCAAACAGAACTCCCATAACAATAAGGACCACAGTAAGAAGGTTTTTATAATTTTCGCCTTTTCCGCTTTGGGTAACTTTTATTGTGGTAATCGCCATAACAACGGCGCCAAAAACATAAGTCAAAATATCAGCAACCACAAAATTATCCCCTATAATTCCTGTATAAGTGTAAAAAGAAACCACAATACCAAGCATTCCTAAAAGTA
>JAFQRU010000153.1 GCA_017409915.1 Clostridia bacterium | reverse complement strand
TTCTTGAAAGCTCGCCAAAATAGGTATAGCAATCCAAAACCCAACCAAGCTGAGAATGGGCGCTTACATGGGACTGATAGAATATGGGATCTTTCTCTCCGTCAAGTCCGCTTGCTAAAAAGAGTGCCAATAAATCAAGGCTGTTCTTTCTTAAATCCTTTGGCTCTTGCTTAACAGTTAAAGAATGCAAGTCCGCAATCATATAAAAGCATTCATATTTATCTTCTTTTTGAAGGTCAACGAAATTTCTCAGCGCGCCAACATAGTTTCCAAGAGTCAAAACCCCTGTCGGCTGAATTCCGCTTAAAATTCGTTTCTTTCTTTCTGTGTTTTCCATTTATTTCACTTCCTCTTAGTCCATTATCTCGTGGAGAACATTTCCTAAAATTTCAATTCCTTTTCTTATTTGTTCTTCGCTTGCTGTTGAATAGTTAAGCCTGAATGTATGAGTCGGAGCCTTATCGTCAATAACCGTAGCTGAGCCAGGAACGAAAGCAACTCCGCCCTCTAAGGCCTTTTCCATAACATCCTTTGCGTCATATTCTTCTGGCATTGTACAGAATAAGAAAAGTCCGCCTTCCGGATTTGTATGGGTTACGCATTTCGGGAAGAATTTATCAATACACTCTATCATAAGCTTACATTTTCTTCCATAGCATTCTCTAAGCTTTGCGATATGCTCGTCAATTGAATTCTCCGTTACAAATCTATATGCAATCATCTGGGAGAGAACATTTGTATGAACATCCTCAACCTGCTTGCAGATTACCATTCTTTCCATAAGCTTTTTGTCCGCAACAGTGAAACCAAGACGAAGGCCAGGCGCCAAAATCTTTGAGAAAGAGCCGAGATATACAACTCTTCCCTCTTTATCCATTGACTTCATTGTTGGGATGTCTTCTCCGCTGAAACGAAGCTCGCCGTACGGGTTATCCTCAAAGATTATAAAGTCATACTTTTCGGCAAGTTCAAGAACCTTTTTCCTCTTTTCAAGGGACATAGTTATACCTGACGGGTTCTGGAAGGTTGAGATTGTATAAAGAATTTTTATATTGTCATTTTCCTTTAAAATTTCTTCTAATTTATCCGTGTCAATTCCGTCAGACAAAACAGGAACGCTATAAAGCTTTGCATTATTGGAGCGATAGGCGTTAAGACCGCCTATAAAGCTTGGCTCTTCGCAGATAACTCCGTCCCCCGGGTTTATAAGGGCTTTTGACGCAAGGTCAATTCCCTGCTGGCCACCGCTTACGATTATTGTTTCGTCATTTTCGCATCCTATGCCCTGACTTCTAAGTCTTTCTTTAACCCAATTTAAAAGTGGGGTATACCCTTCGGTTACGCCGTATTGAAGGGCAGTTTTTCCGTCATTTTTGAGAATGTCGGCTGCGATTTGGGAGAGTTCTTCATTAGGGAAAAGCTCAGGGTCGGGAGCGCCGCCTGCAAAGGAGATTATGCCAGGTTTTGCAAGAAGCTTAAATATTGCACGGATGGCAGACCCTTCAAGATGGGCCACCTTATCCGAAAATTTTGATGTTATATCCATTAAATTCAAGTCCTTTATTTTAATTTTTCAATACCTTTTTTAATTCTCTTAATTGTTTCTTCCTTGCCGAGAATATAAGCAATTTCAACACCGCCGCCCGGAGTAAACGCTTTTCCTGATACGGCTACACGAAGTGGCCAGAGGACAATTCCGTTTTTAACTTCCATCTTTGCAACCAGTTCCATAAGTGCATCGTGGAGGTTATCAAATGTCCAATCCTCAATACCTTCAACAACAGGAAGGATATTTTCAAGAGAAACAAGAGAGTTCTCAGCATTTGTCTTCATTTTCTTATGAGAATACATTTCAATATCATACTCAGGGAGGTTATCGAAAAAGTCAACCTGCTCCGGAATATCGCTTAATTTTTCGCATCTCTTCTGTAAAAGCGCACTAACCTCTTTTAAGTCGATATTCGGGTTTTCGATTACACCCTTATACCAAGGTAGGGCTTTTTCGTGGAAGTCCTCTGCGCTGAGTTCTCTTATATACTCGCCGTTAAGCCAAGCCAGTTTGTTTTCGTCAAAAATTGCAGGGGATTTACTTATTCCCTTTACATCAAACGCCTCAATAAGCTCGTCAATTGTATACTTTTCTCTGTCGCCACCAGGAGACCAGCCAAGAAGGGCAATATAGTTAACGATTGCCTCTTTTAAATAGCCTTTTTTGATAAAGTCTTCATAAGATGCGTCTCCGTCTCTTTTTGAGAGCTTTTTCTGGGCGTCTCTCATAACGGGAGAAACATGGATATAGGTTGGGATTTCCCAGCCGAATGCCTCATATAAAAGGTTATATTTCGGAGTTGAAGAAAGATACTCAGAGCCTCTTATAATATGAGTTATGTTCATTAAATGGTCGTCTATAACATTTGCAAAGTTATATGTTGGAAGTCCGTCTGCCTTTAAGAGAACATTATCGTCAAGGATTGCATTTTCAACGGAAATTTCGCCGAAAACTTCATCCTTAAATGTTGTTTTGCCGTACTTTGGCATCTTCTGTCTTATAACATAAGGCTCTCCTGCATCAAGCTTTGCCTGAACTTCTTCCTTTGTAAGTTTACTGCAAAGGCCGTCATACTTTGTTGGAACCTTTGCTTTCTCCTGCTTTTCTCTTAAATCGTCAAGTCTTTCCTTGCTGCAAAAGCAATAATAAGCGTGACCAAGTTCAACAAGCTTTTCTGCATATTCCTTATAAATATTTCTTCTTTCGCTCTGGATATATGGGCCATAATTTCCGCCAACATCCGGACCTTCATCGTGGATAAGTCCTGTGTCTTTCATTGTGCGATAGATTACATCTGTTGCACCCTCAACCAATCTTTCCTGGTCGGTATCCTCAATTCTTAAAATAAACTTTCCGCCCTTTGACCTTGTTAAGAGATAAGTGTAAAGTGCTGTTCTTAAATTTCCGATATGCATATATCCCGTTGGACTTGGGGCAAATCGTGTTCTTACTTCCTTTTCCATTTGTTATGTCCTTCTTTCTTTATCTTTATCGGAACTAATCCGCATTTTCAACTACGCCGATATAAGGCAGGTTTCTATACATTTCATCAACATCAAGACCATACCCTACAACAAATTCATCGGGAACTTCAAAGCCTAAATAGTCAATATTTATATCAACTTTTCTTCGACTTGGCTTACTGAGGCAGGCACAGAGCTTAACCGCTTTTGCACCTCTTGCCCGAAGAAGCTCCATAACCTTTTCCATAGTTATTCCCGTGTCAATAATATCCTCAACAACTATAACATTCTGGTCTGTCAAATCTCTTTCAACATCCTTTGAGATTTTAACAACACCTGTTGTCTGGGTTCCTGCGCCATAGCTTGACGCCTCTATAAAATAAACCTCCGCAGGGAGAGTTATTTTCTTAACCAAATCGGATAAAAACATAAAAGAGCCTTTTAAAACACCGATTACTATAACTTTTTCCCCTGCAAAATCGTTGTTTATTCTCTCTGCAAGCTCATTAACTTTCTGGGAAAGTTCTTCGCCTGAAATCAAAACCTTAACCTTGTCTATCGTTACCATAATAAATCACCCATGCCCTTTTAGAATTTTTATTTGTTTTGTATTTTTCGCTTACCCGTCCGCCAACAATTGCCAAAACCTCGTCGCCCTGACAGATAAGGGGTATATCATCCCGCTTTTCACGGGGAATTTTCATATCAATAAATATGCTTTTAAGTTTCTTCTCTCTTCCGTCGGCAAAAACAGTCATTCTGTCCCCGTCGCGACGGTTTCTCAGGACTATTTTTCCGCTGAGCTTGTCTTCATCCAGGAGAATATCTCCCGCACTCTTTTTGTACTCGGAAAGGAGAACTCTTTTAACAAAAACCGCTCCTTCTCTTCCTTCGATTTTATAGCCGTTTCCAGGCTCAATCTCTGTGGAAAAATAGTTCTTTATGCCTCGGCTTGTTTCGTTTATTTCCGTCTCGCCTTCATCCTTAAATTCAAGCCAGCCGTATTTAACCTGCACTGTAAGACCTTTTGGGAAGTTCATCATTGCCCCTGTTTCTTTTTCTTTAAGGGACAAGATATCCTTGATATGCTTTCTTTCTAAATAAAAGTCTTCGCCCATTGCCTCTTTTGCCGCCGTAATTATGAGCCTTGACATTATGGCATCCTCAACCATATTAAGTGAATCAATATGGAGGACCACAGGCTTACGGTTTGGCATAGGGCTTCCAAGTCTTATATAAAGCCTTTTTGCATAGGAGTTTAAAAAGTCGCTGTCTTTCTTTGCGCTTTCCGATAAATTCATAAGACTTTCCGTTATATTCGGGTTAAAATTCTCTCTTATGAATGGCAAAAGCTCGTTTCTTATTTTGTTTCTTGTGTAGTCATTATCAGAATTTGTGCTATCTATGCAATAGCTTAGTGAGTTTTCCTTGCAATACTCTTCAATTTCATCACGGCTCACTTTAAGAAGAGGTCTTATAACGCCGTCTTCGCGGATATATTTTATTCCGCTAAGGCCGTCAATCCCAGTGCCTCTTATAATTCGCATTAAAACAGTTTCCGCCGCATCATCTCTATGATGGGCTGTGGCAATAACATTCTGTCCACCCAAAGCGCAAACCTCACGGAAAAAGGCATAGCGTTCCTGTCTTCCTGCTTCTTCAACTGTTATCCCTTGTTCTTTTGCAATCTCTACCGCATTAACGGTTTTTGCCAAGAACGGAACTTTCAAAGAATCACAGAAGCTTTTGGAAAACTTCTCGTCCTTATCCGCCTCTTCCCCTCTTATGCCGTGGTTTAAATGCGCCGCATAGAGTGAAAAACCCATCTTTTTTGAAAGGCCATAGAGAACATGAGTAAGGCACACGGAATCTGCCCCTCCCGAAAGAGCGACTAAAACCTTATCACCTTTTTTAATCATTTCATTTTCTTCTATGGTTAATCTGACTTTCTCAGATACGGTAGAACTAATGTTCACGGTCTCCACTCCAATTGGAAAATTTAAAGAATTCACCAAGCCATGTTAAATATTCGCTGCCTACTTCGCCGTTTCTGTGTTTAGCAAAGATACATTTTGTTTTGTTCGGTTCTTCCGTTTCAGGGTTATAATAGCCCTCACGGGATAAGAACATTACAACATCGGCGTCCTGCTCAATTGAGCCTGATTCTCTGATATCGCTGAGCCTTGGCTCTTTGTTATCTCTCTTTTCAACATCACGGTTGAGCTGAGAAAGTGCAATAACAGGCACATTTAAATCCTTTGCAAGAATTTTCATTGACCTTGAAATTTCGGAAATCGCCTGCTGTCTGTCCGAGGTCTTGGAATTCATAAGCTGTATGTAGTCGATAACAATAAGACCGAGGCCTTTTTCAGCCTTTAATCTTCTGCATCTTGCCCCGATTTCAGGCATTGTTATACCTGATGAATCGTCAATATATATTTCAGCCGTTGAAAGAGCGTCAACCGCTCCGCCTACCTTATCCCAGTCGTCTGATTTAAGGTCGCCCTTTTTAATTTTTTCAGAGCTTACCATTGCTTCGCTTGCGAGCATTCTGTTGGCAAGCTGGATACCAGGCATTTCAAGACTGAAAATCGCAACGGGAACACCGCCCTTGATTGCAACATTCTGAGCAATATTTAAGGCAAAGGAAGTTTTACCCATACCAGGTCTTGCCGCAATCAATATAAGCTCTGAGCCATGGAGACCCGCTGTTCTCTTATCAATATCGATAAAGCCTGTGCTTACACCTGTTACATCGCTTTTCTTATCGGAAAGCTCGGACAAAAGTTCAACGCTCTCACCAATATATTTTCTTATATGGACAGGGCCTTTTGCTTCTCTGTCCTGAGAAATATTCAATATATTCTGCTCTGCAACGCCGATTATATCTTCAAGCTCGCCCTCGCCACGATAACATTTCTCCGCTATATCCTCGCTGGTTTTAATGAGGGTTCTAAGAACAGAGTTATCCTTAACGATTTTGGCATAGTGCTTCAAATTTTTTGTTGTTGGCACAAAGTTTGCAACCTCAACAATAAAATCCATTCCGCCGATTTTTTCAAATACGCATTGTTGAATGAGATGCTGTTTTAAGGTTACAACATCAATAGGCATACTCAGATTATAGAGCTCGCTCATTGCTTCAAAAAGCTCTTTGTTGCGCCCTATATAAAAATCATCGCCTTTTAAAATCTCTATGGCGTCAGGAATACAATCCTTATCAAGAAACATTGCCCCTAAGACAGATTGCTCCGCCTCTAAGCTAAACGGCACTGTTCTTACATTTGCTGTACTTTCTTCCATTTTTTTACCCCTTTTATACTTCCTAAGGTTATTCTTCGGTTACTTCCACTTTAAAGGTTCCGAATATCTGCGGATAGAGAGAAACCTTAACCTCTGTTACTCCGCAGCTCTTGATTCCGTCAGGAAGGTCAATCTTTCTTTTGTCAACCTTAATTCCTGTCTGCTTTTCAAGAGCGGCTGCAACATCTTTTGATGTTATTGAGCCGAAAAGTCTTCCGCCGTTTCCTGCCTTTGCGGTAAGCTTTACTGTTACCTCTTTAAGTCTGTCGGCTATATTTCTTGCCTTTTGTTCTTCAACATTTTTATGGAACTGTGCCGCCGCATTCTTGCCTTCAAGCTCATTGAGTGCCTGCTTGCTGGCTTCAACGGCAAGGCCCTTCGGGAAAAGGAAGTTTCTTGCATATCCGTCACTTACATTTATAAGGTCGCCCTTTTTACCCTGAGATTTTACATCCTGCTTTAAAATTACTTTCATATCTGTCTCAACCTTTCTTATTCTTCGTTTGCTACCACTTCATCAATTGCCCAATGGAGTTTTTCAACAGCCTCTTCCAAGGTCATATTTTCCATTTGCGCACCCGCAAGAGTTATATGGCCGCCGCCACCAAGCTTTTCCATAATTATCTGGACATTGATATCGTCAAGTGATCTTGCGCTTATATAAATAACCTTGCCTCGTTTAAGAAGGACAAAAGCCGCTTCAACGCCCTTAATATCAAGAAGCTCGTCCGCCGCCTGAGCACACATTACCTGCGCCCCTCTTGCTTCGTCGGAAACCACAGATATTGCGATGTTGTCGCGATAGAATTCTGCGTTACTTATAATCTGCGCTTTTCTTATAAATATGTCTTTGTCACACTTGAATCTTCGTCTTATCTTTATGGTGTCAACGCCCATTCGTTTCAGATAGGACGCCGCTTCAAAGGTTCTTACCCCTGCTTTATTAACAAAGCCGTTGGTATCCATAAATATTCCTGCGTAAAGGGCTTCTGCCTCTTGTTTGTCAAGCATTGGCGCTTCCTGGATATACTGGATAATCTCCGTTACCATTTCACAGGTTGATGAAGCATAGGCTTCGTGATACATAAGCGTTGCATTTTCTATGCAGTTTTCACTTCGTCTGTGGTGGTCGATAAGCACAATATTGTCTGCGTGTCTTAAAAGTTCAGGGCATTCAACCATATTCGGTCTGTGGGTATCAACCACTATAACAAGGCTGTCCTTTTCCAGAGTGTTCATGGCCTGCTCTGTTGTTATAAAGGCTTCTATATAGTCTGTCTTATGCTCAAATTCGGCGATAGTCTCCTTTGCGTTAACCGTTTCTTTATCAACAACGATATACGCTTTTCTGTTTCTGGTTTTAACAGCTTTAAAAAGTCCGATAGATGCACCGATGCTATCCATATCCCCTGACTTATGTCCCATAATGAGAACTTTGCCTGAGCTATCGATAAGCTTACGGAGGGCATGAGCAACAACTCTTGCCTTAACCTTCGTTCTTTTTTCAACCTCACGGCTTTTTGCGCCGAAGAAGTTTAAAGAATCTCTGTCTTTGATAACAACCTGATCTCCGCCACGGCCTAATGCCATATCAACCGCAAATCTTGCAAAGCTGTCGTTTTCTTTGGGGTCTATGCCGTGCTGACCGATTCCTATACTGATTGTTACGGGAATTTTATTCTCCGCATTGATGTTTTTAATATTATTTAAAACTTCAAATTTATCTTCAAGGATTTTTTCAAAGTTTCTCTGTTCAAAAAGGACTAAAAATTTATCTCTTTCAAACTTTCGAAATACACCGTCACCCAAGGCAATCCACTCGCCTATGGTCTGCTCAATTTCCCCCAGGATTTTACCGTGGTTAGAGTCAGGAGTTTCTTTTAAAACTTCCTCATAGTTATCAATTATAACAATTGCTTCAACGGTCTTTTCTTCTTCACGAAGCTGGGCAAGTCTGTATTCGTCGCTTTTATCAATGAAATACAAAAGCAAGAATTTATGCTTTGCATCCTTATCTTCACGGCCTGTAACCCTTGCTTCAACCTCATAGGTCCGTCCGTCAAGCTCGATAACTGCGCCAAACTCGCCTCGGCTTTCTGTCAGCTTATTTACTTCAAGGGTTGGAAGAAGGGTGTTTATATGAGTTCCGAAAGTTTCATTTTCTCCAACAAGCTTGGTAAAGTTGCCGTTATACCATTTGATTTCTCCGTCAAGGCCGATTATAACCACAGGAGACGGATACTTTACCAATGACTTACCTGTTGTGTCACTCAGGCAGAAGTCAAAGTTTTCCATAAAGCTTACAAAGCTCTTTTTCTGTCTGTAAATTAAATAAAACTCAACTGCGAAAAAGATGATTCCCACCAGAGCGGCAAGGCCGTCAATATCCGTAGCCGTTACAGCGTCCAAAGCGTTTATACCAATGTATAAAGCCAGGAACACAAAAAGTCGTGCCGTGCGGCGACCGAATATTTTGCTGACCATTGTCTGGCGTCTTTTCATTCGCTTACCTTTCATTTTTATTCTCCATTTCTTTCTATCCTGCGATAGTTCATAAAACTGTCAAGCATTCCTATGATTGACAAAAGCTGAATTGCAAAACTGCTTGCGACTAAAAATACCGCGATATATATGATGGCTCTTAAAAAGCCAAATTTAATTTTATTTTTAAACTTGCTTTCAATAAACGAGAAACCGCAAAATGCCAGAACAAAGTCGATTATTGCCACAATGTTATAAACGGCAACCCCTATCTTACTCTCTCCACTTAAAAACAAAGCAAATATCGAGATGATGAAATAGGCAACTGCCACATGTCTTGGTGCATGATGCTCATCAAGAGAAATATAGTTATATCTTATCTTGCTAACTCTTTTTGCGAGGATCCTGAGAAGCACAGAGTGCAGATAAGCAAAAACCAAAGATGTCAGAATGATGAATGTGGGAAACATTTGCTTAATATATGCCCCTGTAACACTCAGCGCCATTTCAAGTTCTGCTGTGGCTTCATTATTTCCCGCTATAAGAAGGGCTTCTTTCAGTCCGCCAATTGACTGGTCAATTATTCCGCCGACTCCGCCCTCTAAACCTCTTCCTGCCATAAGAAGAGTTCCAAGGAAGACCACCAGAAATGCTATACTCACTCCAAAAAGAGTTGAATAATAATCTTTTCTTTTGCTAATCATAAGTCCTGACACTATTCCCGGGATAACAGACAGAGCTACAATCAGAAGGCTTTCAACATCCATGGTAAAAAGGAGCATCGCACCCGTCGTAAGAACAACATTGATAGCGGATGCGATTTTTCCGCATCTTATATAAACATACGCCGTAAGGGATGTTGCAATAAGGGGAAAAAGCATTGCGCCAAGGGGAATAAACAAAGATAAAACAGTAAATAAAATAACGAAAATTATGCAAACACTGGCGATGCCAAGCTTTTTAATTCTGCCATCCATAAAATCCTCATTCCTTAAATTTCAGTCTCTATAATAGTAAATATAACGAAAATCCCTTTATTCACAGGCATTTACTCCCATTTGGGTCAGGGGTTATAACTGCCGTTTGGGCACAATCCACCCCATTATCATTTATCAGTTTATTATATCAAATATCTCCGTATTTTTCAAGTGTTTTAAGGAAATTTTATAGGGGGAAAACACTTTTATTTCCGGGGGAAAACTTTTTGCCCAAAAATACTTGACAATTATGGGAGGATGTGTTAATATATAACCTGTTCGACATATTTATGGCGGTATAGCTCAGTTGGCTAGAGCATGCGGTT
>JAFQRU010000152.1 GCA_017409915.1 Clostridia bacterium | reverse complement strand
TGCTTCAATTTGTAGGGAAAACCATAAAGTGGGGTATTTCGGTTCTGCTGACAATTTTTGTTGGAGTGGCGGGGCTTCAAAGTATAGCATCAGGAGGAGCTGACGGGCTCTCCGTAAAGCTTGCCAAATATGCCGCCTCAAACTTGATTCCCGTTGTTGGTGGAATACTTTCAGAAACAGTTGAAACAGTTATGAATTGCAGCATAATAATCAAAAACTCGGTGGGTATAACAGGCATAATCGTTATGATTGGGGCTATGGCTCTGCCACTTATAAAAATTTCAGCTTGCCTGATAATTTTCAGGATTTCGGCGGCTATTATTCAGCCCATAACTGACGGAAGAGTTGTTAAATGCGTTTCAGGGATTGCTGATTCGGTAGGCCTTATTTTCTCCGTAACCCTTGCGGTTACAGTTATGTTTGTTATCATAATGACCGTTATGCTGAGCGCAGGGAATACAGCAATTATGCTTGGGGGATAGAGGATGGAAGCACTAAAAGAATGGTTTATGGCAATTACGGGAGTTCTGATTTTATCGGTGGTTGGCGAGGGAATTTTACCTTCGGGAACCGTAAAAAAATATGTAAATATATTGTTTGGTCTTTTGCTTACGATAACAATTTGCAGTCCTTTTATAAATAAAGCTGATTTCGATTTTGATATAAACGAGCTGCAACAAACAGCCACAATTCAGGTTAAAAATATGGAGAAAAAGGAGAGCGAAACAGTGCTTAGATTATATAAAGCAAACATAGCCAAAAAAATGAATACTGACCTTAAATGCATTAATGAAAACTGTGATTATGAATTTATGCTTGAAGTTGAGAGTCAGAAGATGGAGAAATTCGGCGAAGTACGGGGAGTGATTATTACGGTCAGGACAACAGAGGAAAACCTTTGTATAGATGACAAGATAGAGGAAGTTATTTCCTCGAAATATGGTATCGACAGAAAGAATATAGCGGTCAAATACATAAGCGTTTAGCGGAGGATAAAAGTGGATTTTGATATTATTAAAAATACCGAAGACGGAAGGTTAAGCAAAAACAAATTCAATAAAATCATTATCTTTGCCGTTATTATTGCGATACTTTTGTTGGCCTTTGGAAAAAAAGGGGACAAAGAGGAAAAACCTTCCGAAACCCCAGCAAATAACTTTAATTTTTTGCAATATAAAGAAGAATTATCCAAGGAAGCCGAAAGCGCTTTATCGAAAATAAAAGGGGCAGGAGATGTTGAGGTTATTTTAAGTTTTGAGAGCCGGGGAAAAACAGTTATCGCCAGAAATAACCAGTCAAAAACCCAGAAAGACTCAGGGAACGGAGAAGAAAAAGAGGTTAAAGAAAACACAGACAGTGTGGTTGTATATGGCCAGGGGCAAAACGAAACTCCTTATGTAACGGAGGAGAAGCTTCCTTTGCCAACAGGGGCGCTCATTATTGCAAAAGGTGCTTCAAGCGAAAGCGTGAAGCTGGAACTATACGAGGCGGTCAAGGCTCTTTATGGGATAGATTCACACAGAATAAAAGTTACAGCTTCGAAAAAATAATTTAAATTTCCGCAAATGATGCGGTGAAAGGATGATATACATGAAAAAAATTACGGAAAACAAAAGGATTGGGGTTAAACCTAAAAAGCTCTCGCTTAAAGGCAAACAAATCTTAGTCGGTGGTCTTGTTGTTATGGTGGCGGTTGCTGGATATTACAGATTTTCAGTAGGGACTCTGGATATGGCAAAAACTGAGGAAAATGCGGTTCCCGTTATGGCAACAGCAGATACGGAAGATTATTTTGCCAAAGCAAAAAAAGACAGGGACACTGCGCGAAGTGAGGCAAAAGAGCGGCTTCAAGACATAGCGGAAGATGAGAGCGCCACGGCAGATGCAAAAGCCGAGGCAGGAAAGAAACTGAAAGACTCGGCTGAGGCTATAAAAAAAGAGGGGGAAATAGAAAATTTAATCAATGCAAAAGGCTATAAAGAGTCAATAGTTTTTATTGATGAGAAAGAAATAAGAGTCATTGTTAAGGCGGATGAACTTGATAAGAAAAAAGTGTCGCAGATTGCAGACATAATAACCTCTAAGACGGATTTCAAGCCTTCTGAAATAATTATCAGTAACCATAAATAAAAAATAAGAAAAAATCAAAAAAACAATTGTAATATTAAATATTTTATGGTATAATAAATACAAGTTTAAGATAATTTAATCAAACTACAATATTTCAGGAGGTTAAAATTATGAGTTCCGAAGAAATGATTGAGAAAAAAGGTAATGTTATTATATCAGACGAAGTTGTTTCCGTTATTTCTGCTATCGCTGCAAAAAGCGTGGAAGGGGTTAACGGTATTCAAAGCTCTATCGCAGGTGGCTTTGTTGAGTTTTTAGGCAAGAAAAGTCCGGGCAAAGGCGTTAAAGTTGCTGTTGATGGAAACAGCGTAGTAATTGAAATGAGCATAAGCGTTAACTATGGCACAAAGATTCAGGATGTTGCCTGGGAAATTCAGGGCAAAGT
>JAFQRU010000151.1 GCA_017409915.1 Clostridia bacterium | reverse complement strand
TCTTCGTGGCAATGTTCCCCCGGCTTTTCAATTTCCAGAGTAACATGGCCTATATTATGATGTTTGAGTTCTCCCCTTACCTTATGTTTAATCTCGTGGGCTTCGCCGTCTGCAACGATGTGCATTGTGGCATAGTTATGATATCCGTCCATACTCCATATATGAATATGATGAACATCTTCTACTCCGTCAATCTCTTTAAGATGTTCCTTGATTTCTCCAAGGTCTATCCCCTGTGGCAATTTTTCAAGGAAAAGATTTTCTATCTGCTTTAAACTCTTGATTGCGTTTATAAAAATGAAGATTGAAACGCCGATTGACATAAGAGGGTCGATTATTGAAATGTCTGTAAAGCGCATAATGACTGCGCCCACTAGAACAACCACCCAGCCAAGAACATCTTCAAGCATATGAAGGCTTACGGCTCTCTGGTTTATGGAGTCTCCTTCCCTTGTTACGAAAGCTGCGATAAGGTTCACTGTCGCGCCAATAACTGCAAGGATAATCATTCCGCTATAATCAATAGGAGCGGGGTTGAAGATTCTGAGGACCGCATTATATATAACCACGATTGAGCCTACCAGCAAAATTACCGTCGTTATAAGGCCTCCCATTACGGAAAATCTTCCATAGCCATAGGTATAAACCTCATCAGGTTGTTTCTTGCTTTTATGCTCTAAGAAATAGGATATCCCGATGCTTGCCGCATCGCCTATATCGTGGACAGCGTCCGAAATTATGGCAACGCTTCCCGTTAAAGCTCCTCCAACAAACTCGAAAAGAGAAAAAACGAAATTCAAAATAAATGCAATAAGAATATTTTTCTCTGTTTTCATTTTTTCCTCCTTTTTACTGAATCATTGCCTTTTGTTTTTCCACAACAATCTTATCATATATAATAGCCATAATAATCAAAATAAGAGATATTGCCGAAAGCACTTGCTGGGCATATACCGGAATGCCTAAAAACATATTTCCGTTTTCCTGAATTTTGGAAAGTATAATACTTCCCACCAAAGATGCCAAAAAGCCCAGAACTCCGCTTATGCTGTTTTGAATTGCCATTGCCTGGGCAATATAATCGCTCTTAACATAACTGTATGTAATATTGAATTTGTTTGCGTTTGTTCCGCCGACACTTACGCTATAAAGAACGGTAAACACTATAACAAGCCACCAGGTTGCATTTGTTGTAAACACATTTGCAAGATACCCTGCCGCCGCAATAAACAGAGCAAGTTCAAAGCCCCTTGCATAAGATTTTTTATCAGAATATTTGCCCAATGGAACAGAGAAAAGCATTCTGCAACCATTTGCAACTGCATTAATAAGTTGCACCAATCCAACAGAAAGCATCAAATCTTTTGTTTTAAATGTTCCCATAAAGGCCGATGTCAAATGAGTGGCGATAGCATAAATTGACAAAAGAACAATAACATGTCTGAAATTCTTATTGCCCAGCGTATTCTTTATAGTTTCTTTTGTGGAAACCTTATTGGAATCATCCGTGATTTTTCCGTTTTTGATACCCATAAGGCTTATGAAGTTGAAAACATTAAGCACCGCAAGAAGAATTATCAAAAACATAAAACCGTATTTTATGTTCCCCGCCGCTTCATACTTATCAACAATAAAGCCCACCACCAAGGAAAATCCCATGCCGCAGAAAAGAGAAACCATTTCCTTTACAGCAGAGAACGAACCTCTCTTGTCAGGCTCAACATAAGAGTTTGCCCACTTAAAAAGAATTGCTGCCACCAGATATTTAGAAGCATAAGCCAGAAGAATGAATATAATAGCTAATCCAGTCTTCACTTCAAGACTCGCATTCATAAAAGGCACGCAATAAAGACAAATATATAAAAGCTGACTAAAACAGTCAAAAAAGATTACTGTCCCTTTAACATTTTTCATTCTGGAAACCATGCCGATTGACATGAGCTGGAACAAAAATGAAAAAGATATAAATGAAGATATGATACCTATAACAGAGTCGCTTATTCCAATATTGGTAAGCAATTTTGCAAGAAAAGCATCTGTTATGAGCAATCCGATAAGATACTCAAAAGTACATTGCGCCGCATAGGCTGTCCTTGACCGTTTACAGACGGCATCTTCATTGAATGTTGTGGTTTTCTCCATTCCAAAATCCTTCCTTCTTATTCGCTAAGCAGCATTACCGTTTCAAACTTTTCAAGAGCAATTTCGTCTCCTGACGAAAGCTCTCCCGCTTTTTCTAAGTCAAATTCAGCGTTTAATCTGTATAAACTAAATTTATCCTGGCAGTCTGATTTAATTTTAACTGTCTGCTTTTCTGCCCTGTTGTTTAGCACAGCCACCTTCTTGTTGCCGTTTCTTGCAGCAACGCAACTGATGCCCTCCGCTTTTTCGCTGACTTTAACCTGATTCCCTAATTTGTATAACTCGTTGAACGCCGCAAAGGCATAGTACGCCTTAAATGGCTCATGGGTAAGGGGATTAAACATTCCGCTGTAATTTCCCACATCGATAGTCCCATTATAATACATAAGCATATCGACGGTTGTATCCTGCATTTCAAGCATCATACTTGCCACATCGGAGGCGTCTTCCAGAGTGCCTTTAATCCCCGGATGAGCGTTCCATTCATTAAGAATACTTTCCACGCCTTCAAGGCCATATTCTTTAAACTGTTCGTTTACATATTTCTCATAAGCGATATTCTTCTCAACATTTGAATATGAATGCCACGAGAAAAAGTCAAGAGGCAAGTTGTTCTCGCGGACATACTCCATAAACTTATGGAAGCATTCTATGAAATAACCTGTTCTTGAACTCGAATTTGCACTCTGTGCAAAATTATCCTCGAACAAAGCATAAAACCCACAGGATGAAAATCCGCCGATTTTTATATCAGGAAATCTCTCTTTGAGATAAAGTGACGCAACCTTATAAAGCTCCAGATACTCCTCAAAAGTGCCCTTCCATAAACAATTATCCTCAATGTCAGGGTAATTATCCGGTTCGCCCCATATTTCCCAGTATTCAATTCCGAGGTGGTATCCGTTTGCCCAGCCTTCGTTATAATGTGCAATAATCTTTTCACAGATTTTTGCCCACTTTAAATTATCCTTTGGAGGATAAATATAATACGCCTTGATGTTCTGCTGATTTTCAATTGTTGCCCCGAGGCGATAGAAAATCTTTGTGTTCTGCTTGTCAATTGCATTAAGTAGCCAGTCTGTAAACGCAAAATCATAGGATGCAGGGTCATCTACATCCGCATCAAAGTTTCTGAAAACATTTGCTATATCAACAAATCTTCCTCCACCGTATGCACCGCCTGTATCGTGAAGTCTTGAATAGGGCACACCCGCCTCACCTATATAGTGAAACAATTTGTCGGTTGCGCCAAGAAGAGGCATATTATTTATAGCGTGCATTGGCTTTATCTTGCCAATGGTTTCATTAAAATTGATTTTCATAACATTTTCTCGCTTTTCCGTCTGTGCTTCGGTTTTATCCCTAAGTGAACTCAACCTGCCCTTATTATAGCACTACTTTTTCATATTAGCAACCACTTTCCCCATAATTTTTTCTGCTTTTTTAAAAAACAACAAAAAACTTGAACTTCCGTTCAAGTTTTGCTGTTTTTTTATTTTATTTCCTCTCTGTCAGGAGCAGTTTTTCAGACTGTTCCGGCTATGAAACAAACTATCCCAAATCCTTATACATTCGCAGGAAATGTTGTTTTCAGGGAAGACAAATGTTCATCCCGCCCTGCCTTAACCAGCTCCCATCTGCCCTCGCTGTATGCAAGTTCCGTAACCGAGGCATTGGAAACCCAGGGGACATCTTTCATTCTGTCAAGATCTGAATATTCTATCAAACATTGCACTGCCCGGATAGGGGTTGCATGAGTTGCAATAGCTATTGTCTTTCCCTCATTGTCATTTGCGATTTTGGTAAGCGCCTTTAACACTCTGCCGGATAATTCTTTCACGCTTTCGCCATCAGGAGTTGTGCAACAACCTATATCGTTAAGCCAGACGGAATACCCTTCTTTGTATTCTTCGACAAGCTCTTCGAATTTTTTCTGTTGCCACTTTCCTGCATAAATTTCACGCAAACCTTTTTCGGGGAAAATCTCTGCGTTTGATAAGGCGGCAATAATTTCTCCGGTTTTATAAGCTCTTTTTAAATCGCTTGCATAAACCTTATCAATTTTATAGTTCTCCGCTATGTATTCTCCGGTTTTTTCCGCCTGCTCAATGCCTTTGCTTAAAAGCTCAACATCTGTTTGCCCTGCAAAAAAGCCGTCTCGGTTCGCTTCGCTTTCTCCATGCCTTATAAGCAATAAAGTTGTCATAGTCTTCACCTTTTCCGTGTATCTCTTAAAATACTGCCTCTTCTATAACAAATTTCATTTTTTCTGCTGTAGAACAGGGATGCAGTTCCTTATACCTTTTCCGCAAAAGCATGTGACGTCAGGCACTGGAAGCCTCTGAAGCCTCTCTCTATTCCAAGTTTATAGTCTGCATTGTGTACTCCATGGGCAAGATAAAGAATAACGCCCTTTTCTTTTGCATATTCTATTGCTTCCCTGGACTTTTCATACATATCATCAAAAATCGGCTGCTTTGTTGTTTGCCAGAAAGCACAAACAAGACAGTTTCCAAGTTCAACCGCTTCGTCAATCATTCGCTTTTCCAGAGGAATGTTCAAATCCTGAACATAAGACAGCCAGATTTCCTTATCCTTTTTTCTCATAGTTTCCAATGTTTCCATTGTGAACGAATTAACCATACAATTCTTTGTCATATCGTATTTTTTAACGATTCTGTATGTCTCATCAACGCATAAAGGAATCTGTTTGTCTCTGACAGTTATATATGGGAAAGCGGAATATTTGTGACAAACACGAACTAAATCCTCAAGTTCCGTAACTTTTGGATAATAACCATATTTCTCTTTAGCAGCTTCCACTGCATATTCCAAAGACTTACATTCAGCGTAGGTCATATCGGATATTTCTCTATGTTCAACGCCCTTAATTCCGATTTCAAGAACTCTTCCGTTTTCATCAAAATCGAAAGACGGGTCATGACACATAATGAGTTTGCCGTCTGAAGAAGGAGTTACATCTCCCTTTACTCCGTCAAAACCAAGCTTGCATGCAGTTTCATAAAGCTCTACTGTATTCCATGGAACATCCTCAAGGTCTACAAGTTTGGAATATGATATATTTATTACTTTGCTGTTAATTTTTTCAAACACAAAAATCCCTCCGCTATTTAACGTTTAAATTTACTTTACTCTCATTATAGCATTCTTTTTTTATTTTGGCAATTCCGAAAAATTGCTGAATTTTTCTTATTTGTTTCGCATTATCTACGCGGAGCCGTACTGTCTGTCACCTTTTCATCTGAATATAACTAACTTGCCTGAGCCCGAGCAGATATGTAGGACACAAGCTCTGCAATCTGGGAACGGTCGGAAAAATCTCCGTCTGCATCACAAAGCTCAACTAAAAGCTTTTCCATCTCGCTCGGATTCTTCTTGGAAGACATAATTTTCTTTAAAGTTTTAAGGGCAGTCCTATGTACAGCGCTAAGCTCAGCCATAACCATTTTACCCGTAAAATTGAAAAGCTTTATCTGGCTTGGAACTCCGCTCTTAAAGTTCCTTTCAATAACCAGCTTGTCGTAATAATCCCGACAATCAAGAGGCGTAATCCCTGTTGTATAAATCGCAATTTTCTTGTCTTTGAGTTTGTCGATATTTTTAGTGATAAGACTTACGCCGTTTATAGCCTCAGCGTAAAGTCCACCCCCATATATTATGGTATCGTATTTTTCAAGTTCGTCTATTGTAACTTCTCTGGCGTCGGCTACCTTGCAGTTAAGCTCCTCCCCTATCCATTCTGCATAACTTTTAGTCGAGCCATATTTAGTTTTATACACAACAATTGCATTCATATAAAAACCTCCATATCAGTTGATTATAGCATATATTTTAAGTATTATCAATAAAGTTTATTAATTTTCTTCACAAAAAAGAACACATCGAAAGATGTGTTCTTTTTTATCAGATACATGAATAAAGCGCATTTTTTATCTCGCTCTGAATCTTGCCATCCCAGTTGTGAATATGCTGAAAATATGTAAGAGAAATTTTATTTTCAGGGTCAACCAGTGAAAATGCACCGGCAGCACCGTCCCAGCCAAATTCTCCAAGAGGACTTGGCGAATTGCTTGTGACAGGATCTGTGTGCACCCTTACCCCTAAGCCGTAACCATATCCGGGTTTGAAAGAATTAAAATCTTCGCATTGCTGACCTTTCATCTGATTTGTTCGCATAAGCTCAATAGTTTCTGAGGCCAGAATCCTCTTGCCATCCTTGCTTACTCCACCGCAAGCGAGAGCATCCAGGAAAGCGGCATAATCCTCAGGGCAGGATGTAAGCCCTGCACCCCCACATTCATAATCCTCCGATAGAATATACATGCACTCCATAGGCACTCTTTTAGGGATTCTGTTCTCGTCATAGATATATCTTGCTGCCATTTTGGAAAGTCGCTCTTCGTCCTTAGGAACTCCAAAAAATGTATTATTCATTCCCAACGGCTGGAAAACATTCTTCTCCATATATTCCCCGAACTTCTCCCCTGACCACACTTCAATCAGCGCCCCAAGAACATCGTGACAAAGGCTGTATTGAAATCTCGTTCCCGGCTCAAAGCATAAGCATTTATTGGCAAACGCACCAACAAGCTCCCTTGTGCTTGTCTTCCCTTGGGCAAGGCCCTCCATTATGGCATCGTCCTTTAAGGCATAGTCAAGACCTGCGCTCATCGTGAACAAATGCTTGATTAAAATCGGGTTTTTTGCATATGCGATTTGCTCAGCCTTTGAGCTTTGCCCAAAGTCTCCGCCTGTTGTGATTTTTTTAACCTCTTCAGCGCTTATCTCTGTATTGGCTATCTTCATTTTCTCAAATTCAGGCAAATATTTATATAACGGGTCATCCATTTTATATTTGCCCTGCTCGAAAAGTTGCAACGCCGCTGTGCATGTAAGCATCTTTGTCATTGAGTATATAAGATAAAGCTCAGTCCCGTTCATTTCTTTATTATTTTCAATGTCGCTCATGCCTGTAAAATATCTGAATACCTTTTCGTGCTCTTTATAAACAATACAGTCCACTCCCGGCGCCTTATATTCTTCCACAAGCTTATCCATACAGTTTTTTAACTTTTCAAAATTCATTCTATCACCTTTTTTCATATTTTTTGCCGTTGCTATCCCATTATAAGCTGATAAGCAATCCTCGGCGATCCGTCTTCTAAATATATAATGCCACACCTTATAAACCCAAGCTTCTCCACCACATGTTGCATTGTCTTGTTCTTTTCATGAGTATCTATTCTAAGATTTTGGATAGTCTTTTGGCAATACTCAACCGCCATTTTAACAACCCCAGACACAGTTCCGTCACTGGCTATGCGGTGGATTGTTCCATAAGGCTCATCGGAAAGCCATTCGCCGTCTTCTATATAGGAATATGTAGGGTCGGCGCCCAATATAAAGGCAAACACAAAGTGTATCTCCCCATTATCGCCCTCCCCAACGAAAAGCTCCCCTTTTTTTATATCGTTTTCCAATAGCTTTCTTTGAGGCTTGTCCGTCCCCCACTGGTCAGGATTTCCGCTTTGCCTCATATATTCCCGGGCAGTTTCATATACCCTGAGTATCGAAACCAAATCCCTTGCCTCTGCTCTT
>JAFQRU010000150.1 GCA_017409915.1 Clostridia bacterium | reverse complement strand
TCATCACCATCATCATTAAAGACAACAAACTGAAAAGCTGGGAGTATTATAAAGAAAGGGAGATTTCTTATGAAAATCAATTTTAATGAAACCGTTGGCAAAATAAAACCTATGCACGCCATAAACAATATGCCTCTTATTGGCGCGACTGACAGGATGTTCCATTATATAGGCGAGGCAGGAGTGCCCTATTCAAGACTTCACGATACAGGCGGTGCATACGGTGGAGGAAGATTTGTCGATATTGCAAATGTGTTCCGTAATTTTGATGCAGATGTAGATGACCCGGCATCATACGATTTCGCTTTTACGGATTGGCTTCTTAACGCAATAGATAAACAAAACACAAAGATTTTCTATCGCCTCGGGGCAACAATTGAAAATCAGCAGAACATCAAGGCGTATTATATTTATCCTCCAAAGGATAATTTAAAGTGGGCAAAAATCTGTGAAAAGATTATTGCACATTATAACGAAGGCTGGGCAAACGGCTATCATTTAGGCATTGAATACTGGGAAATCTGGAACGAGCCTGACAATGAACCGAAAATTGAGGATAACCCTATGTGGAAGGGCAAGTTTGAAGAGTATATGGACCTTTATAGGGTTACTGCTCCATACCTCAAAGAGAGATTTCCGAACATAAAAATCGGCGGATATGCATCCTGTGGTTTCTATGCTTTATTTGAAGGTAATTTCGCAAAGGTTGCCAATTCAAGTTCAAGAACAGGCTACTTCATAGAATGTTTCCATAAGTTTATGGAGTATGTCCGCGAGAATAACTTGCCTCTCGATTTCTTTTCCTGGCATTCTTATTCCGATGTGGAAAAGAATATAGCTTATGAAAATTATGTTCATGAGCAGCTTTTAAAATATGGTTTTGAAAACACCGAAAGCATACTTAACGAGTGGAACGCTCATCCGGGAATCAAGGGTACTCTTGAAGACTCTTCCGATGTGGCAAGTATGATGCTTAAAATGCAGGATACAACAATTGATATGCTTATGTATTATAACGGAACAATCGATATAGGCAATTATAGCGGAATGTTCGACCCGCTTCGCCATACTCCGTTTAAAACATACTATACCTTTGTTGCATTTAATGAATTATATAAATTGGGTAATCAGGTCAAGATAAGCGAAACGGAAGACGGTATGTGCTGCGTTGCCGCAACAGATGGTGACAAGAAAGCGGTTATGATGAACAACAGAGCTAATAAGCAGACGGTTAAAATAGAGTTAGGCTGTGAAGATAAGTTCGATTTATACAGATTAAACAGCGAAATGGATTTAGAAAAGACGGGAGAGATTTTATCGGGGGACGAAATTTCAATTGAGAACTTTGAGACAATTTTATTAATGAGCAAATAAAATTTTCATTTAAAAAGGATTTGCGAAAAAGTTGTCGAATATACCCTTGAAGGAAATTTTAAAAGAGAAAGAAGAGATGAGAATGGATTACAAAAAGATACTTACAATTCAGGATATTTCCTGCGTGGGGCAGTGCTCGTTAACTGTTGCGCTTCCTATTTTATCAGCTTGCGGAATTGAAACGGCTATACTCCCGTCTGCTGTTTTGTCAACTCATACAGCAGGCTTTAAAGGATATACTTTCAGGGATTTAACGGACGATATTCCAAAAATCAAGGACCATTGGGTTTCCGAGGGGATTAAATTTTCTGCAATCTATACAGGCTACCTCGGAAGCGAAAAGCAGATTGAATACATATGCGATATTTTTGCCGAGACTTTAACAGATGACGGAGTTAAGGTTGTTGACCCTGCTATGGCGGATAACGGAAAGCTTTATCCTGGCTTTGATGAAGCTTATGTTGAGGCAATGAAAAAGCTCTGTGCGGCTGCCGACTATGTTGTGCCAAATATTACAGAGGCTTGTTTCTTAACAGGCGAAGAATTTAAGGAGACCTATGACAGAGAATATATTGACGCTCTCTTAAATGGCCTTCTCAAAATAGGTTGTAAGAATGTTATATTAACAGGTGTTTCCTATCAGGAGGGCAAGACAGGTGTTGTTGTCCTTGAAAATGGTGAATATTCCTATTATGAACACGAAAAGCTCCCTAACAGTTGCCATGGCACAGGGGATATTTATGCCTCTGCTTTCGTTGGTGCTTTGGTAAGAGGAAAAGATGCTTATAACGCTGCAAAAATCGCGGCAGATTATACGGTTGAATGTATAAAAGCCACTGCCAAGGAAGACAATCATTGGTACGGCGCGGCATTTGAGCCTCAGCTTGAGAAATTAATAAATAGTTTAAAATAAAAGAAAGCACCCTTCGGGTGCTTTTTTAGTTGAAAAATGTCAAATAATTCTTTACTTTTAATTTTTGGTATGTTAAAATAAAATAGACAAAAGAAAGGGAGGTAAAACCTTATGTATAATTACGAAGTATCTTTTATTCTCGGCATTATGGCAGCTATTATTTTAACAATTTTAGCTTATGTTTTTGTTATGCCAAAGAAGAACGACGGCAATTTTTCACACCCTGTTTTGCAGAAATTTCACGATGTTTTTCACTTTAAGAAGCTCTATCTTGAATCAATCTTGAAGTTTATCTATGTTCTTGCAACAATTTTCTGCGTTTGCACAGGTTTCTTCCTGATTTTTGGCTATACAGAAATCTGGGGATATTATGGAACTGAAAAATCCAGCACAGCTCTCATCGGCCTCTTGGTTATGGTATTAGGCCCAATTGCTCTTCGCCTTACATACGAATCTCTTATGATGTTTATTTTGCTCGTTAAGAATACAATGGAAATAAATAATAAGATTCCTGCTCCTAAGAAAGAAGAAAAAGCAGCAGAAGAAGCAGTAGTAGAAGAAAAAGTAGAAGCGTAATAATAAAGCCGTATCTAAAAGATACGGCTTTAATTTTTGTTTATTAGTTCTTTATACATAAGGGTTTTTAAGATAACGCCAAAGCCTTGAACAAATAAGACGATGGCAACAACTGTTTTGCTCCCTAAAAAATCGTCTAAGGGCCTTATCATAGAGAGGGCGCCTGAAATAAGCTCAATGCCACCAACCAGGGAAAAACCCTTATAAAATTTTATGCTTTCCTTTTTGAGTTTTTGGGAGTCAATGGTCTTTAAAACCCCCGAAAACAGCTCCCATGAGCCAAAGAAAAGAGGAAGAGTCTCGTCGCTTATCCCCTGACTGAAAAGGGGGTAAAGAGAGAGAAGAGCGGTTGTAAGACCATCGGCAAAAAGCCAACGGGAACCAAACATTTCCCTACCTTTTGAGTAATATATAAGAATATTTACAAGCCCTGCAAAAAACATAATAAGCCCCAGGGAAAAGATAATATCCGTAAGGGCGTCTCCGTGAGTAAGAGTAAGAATAGCCCCGCAAAAATGGATAATTCCGGCGGAGAGCCAAAGAATTTGTGCAAGAGAAAGCTTAATCCTTTTCAAAATATCAACTCCTCTTATTTATCTTTGACTCAGCAGAGGAATTTTAAACATAAAAACACCGCATATATCGTATGCGGTGTTTTAGTTTTTATATTTTTTGCGGTATTCTCTTGGGGTGTAGCCTGTATGCTCTTTAAAAGATGTATAAAATCCGTTGTAGCTTTCGTATCCCACATATTTGGCAATGCTTTGAATGTCATCCTCGGTAGATTTTAAAAGATGGGCAGCTATGGTAATTCTGTACTTTGAAATATAACTTTTAAAATTCATACCAAATTCGCTCATAAAAACACGGGCGGTTTGCTTGGTGCTTAAATACAGAACATTAGATAGTTCTTTTAAAGATATATTTTTATGATAATGGGTATTCATATACTCCTCAATGACAATTCTTCTGAGATTTTTCTCGGCGCTGCTGCCAAAGGTTTCAGGAGCGGATATTTTCATTTCTTCTGATTTAATAGTCAGTTCCTCTAAAATGCTCATAATCAGCAGAAGAAAGGAGTGCTTGATTTTAACTGCCCCCAAGGGAGAGTTTAAATAAAACTCCGAGATGATTTTTTTAAGCTCGAGAAGATAGCTCTCACCCTTTGAAAGTTTATGGATGCTTTTAATTTGGTCCAGAGCGCTACGAAAAACGAGATACATATTGGACTCGCTGTGATTTTCTGTTTCCCTGAAAGAGAAACAGAAGCTGGATGTGACAGACTGCCTTTTATCTGAAACGCTGCGATGGAGAATTCCCGGAGGAACGAGATATGCCTCTCCCTGATTCATAGAAAAGACCTCGGCTTCTCCTTTGATTGTGGAAGTTCCCTCCATACAAAGATGGAATTCGTATCCGCTGTGATTGTGAATAGCGGATTCGGTTTTATCAAGATTAAAAAAGCCTCCGTCAAAGGAAACGGAAATATGAACATTTTCAATATCAAAACTGATTCGCTGTTGGCTTAGCATATCAATATTCATACAATTCCCTCCCTTTTGTTTATTATACACTATTTTCTGTTTCGGTGCAAGGGCAAATGATTTTGGCAAAACAAAAAGAGGGAACGCTGTCGTTCCCTCTTTGTTTTTTTATATTAGTCCTCTAAGGCGAGGCGGACATAACGGATACCCTTAACTCCGTTCTGCTCATACCAAAGGCAGGCAAGAATTGTGCCGTCAGGGAGCATCTTAACATGAGGCTCGCCGAAAGCAAAGTCTGTCCATGCGTCAAATTCTCCGCTTGTTCCGCTGAAAGTTTTTTGCGAAGATGACCAGATGCACTGGTTTTCAATCATATTAAAGCCGTTTTTGTCAGGCTTTGCAAGAGCAAGGTAAACGCCGGCAGGGTCGACATTTCTGAGGTTATAGATAACTAAAACCCGTCCGTCGCCGATAGCATCGAGCGCTGTTGACTGACCGTTGAACGGCATATCAAAAGGTCCCTCAAAGGTTTTTGCACCGTCGTATGACATGAAGTATTTATCGGCATTCTCGGTTGTTGATGTCTGCCATGTTCCAACCATATGCTTATCCTTGTCAAGACGAACAATCCAGCTTTCTCCGAACTGTGCAGGAGCGGGAACATCGCCGAATACTGTGTGGGTAAAAGTCTTTCCGCCATCTGTGCTCTTCATAAGAACGAGGCAGTTTGTCTTTGTGTCTTCCTTGGACTCGATTGCGCGGTAAGGAGCATAAACGAGATATATTGTTCCGTCCTCGTCAACAAAAGCACCGCCGGGGTTTTCAGCAGAGCCGTAATAAGGAAGGTCAATCTCAATAGGACCGGGGAAGTCATAACCGTCTTCTGACATAGAGAATATAAGCTTGTTTTCAAGCATTCCGCCAATCTCATCAGACCAGTAATCTTTGTTTCCGTCAAAGTCAGGCCACATAACACCGCCCATACAGAATCTTCCGTCCAAAGTGTTTCTGATACCTGCATAGTTGGATTTTTTATCTAATAAGTGAGGCCAGACAACTTTTGCTTCTGACCAGTTATCTCCGTCTTTGGAGTACGAAATCATTGTAATAAAGTCTTCGCTGTTGATTCTTGTTTCTGCTGTGAAGGAAACTGCGATTTTTCCGTCAGGAAGAACGGCGATTCTGGGCGCTACATAAGTTTTCCCTGACGAAGGATTTGCAACAACATTGCCTTCTGAAATTTTTCTGAACATTTTTCTCATCCTTTCCGCAGGATGCGGAAGCATCCCCTCTGTTATGAAAAAAGTGTAACATAAAAAGAAAAGAGTGTCAACGGGAAAACATAATAGAAAGAGACAACTTTTGTTATATTAAGTCTTTTAGACTAATATTTATGGCGATTTGTTAGAGATAGTATTATTTTGGCTTATCATAAGGTGTTCTTGACAAAACTTGACATATTTCTGCAAATATAGTATATTGAAAGTGCAATACAATATTAGCTAAGGAGGTTCTATATGAACAGAGCAGAGTTAAAGGCACAGGCAAAAGAACAAATCAAAGGGAAAATCGGAATTCTTTTTATTATCACTTTGATAATTGGGGTACTTACATTTGCGGCAAACTTCATTTTGTCATTTATTCCTTTCGGCGGATTTGTTTCAACTTTTATTATTACACCTGCATTTGGATTAAGCCTTGTAAGAGTTTATCTTAATGTTGTGGCAGGGGGAAAACCTGTCGCAGAAGATTCTTTCTGTGGATTTGACGATTTTTGGTCAGCTTTTAAAGTGACTTTCCTGACAAGTTTCTTTACATTCCTGTGGTCACTCCTTTTTATTATTCCAGGCATTGTAAAATCTTACGCATATTCAATGTCTATGTATGTTCTTGCTGAGAATAAAGGAAAGAGCGCCCTTGAATGTATAAATGAATCCAAGAAGATGACAGAAGGTCATAAAGCTGAGCTTTTCATATTAGGTTTATCCTTTTTCGGATGGGCACTTCTTTGCGGAATTACTTTTGGTATAGCGTCTATCTGGGTTCTTCCTTATATGAATGCAACATATGCAAACGCATATAATCTTTTAAAGCCAAAGCAGATAGAGGTTATAAGCGTAGAGGAAGTTGCTTCCGAAGAATAAAAATCAAGAAACAAAAAAGAAGACATCAGCCGATGTCTTCTTTTTATTATTAGCCTTTTTGAGAACCTGTCGGGTTAACGATACTATATCCAACATTTACAAGGTGGTCAGCAACACGCTCAAGACCTGTTACAACTGATGAATAATAAGGGCTTACATCAATACTGCAATTGCCTTCGGCAAGTCTTTCAAAGTGGCCTGCGATAAGCTCTTTCTTCATTTTGTCAACGCCTTCTTCAAGCTTTGTCAGGTCAGAAAGCTTATCTTTATGCAAGGTCTCGAATGTTTCTATGGAAATTGCAAACATTTTCATAACGCTGTCTCGCATATTCATAATGTCTTTAAGAGCGTTGTCGGAGAACGAAATGTTTTTGTTCATCATTTCAAGACCGATTTCGTGGAAGTTCTCGGCGTGGTCGCCAATACGCTCAAGGTCGTTTAAAACATGGAAATATGAACCGATAATCTTTTCATCGCTTCCCTCGATGGCCGCGGAAAGCTTGATTAAGAAGTTAGTTAGTGCCCCGTTGGTAAAGTCTATTACCTTTTCGTTTTCATAAATAAGGTCGTTATATTCGGCAGAGCCATTATCCATAGCCGTAAAACAAAGGCGTGTATTTTCCTCAACCAAAGACATCATATAGTCAATTTCTTTCTTAACCTGCATAAGTGCAATAGGAGGAGTAGACACAAGTCTGTCATCAACAAATCTGAGAGATAGAGTCTCCTCGGCGTTTTTCTTGTCCTTGATAATCTTGCAGGAATAATCCACAAGTTGTTTTACAAACGGGATAAGCAAGATGGTGGTGGTTACATTAAAGATAACATGGAAAAGAGAAACTCTCATTTGGAGGGACATAGGGTCAGCGCCGGGGAATACAGATACTAAAAGATTTACAATCGGATCTCTGAACAACCAGATGATAGCTGCGAATAATGCAGATCCTATAACATTAAAGGTAAAGTGTATAAGAGCGACTCTCTTTGAGTTAGCATTTGCACCGACAGATGCAAGAAGAGCTGTTACGCAAGTGCCGATATTCGCACCAAGAATAATAAACAGTGCAAGGTCAAGAGGAAGAATTCCCGAACCAACCATTGTAATAACAACACCGGTAGCAGCCGAGGAGCTTTGAATAAGTGCTGTAAAAATAACACCAACCAATATTAAAAGAAGCGGGAAGTCGATTACCTTAAAAATTTCAGTGAACATATTTTCGACCAAAGGATTTCCGAACGCTTGTTCACTGCTCATAATGTTAAGTCCCACAAAGATTAAACCCAATCCGCAGCAAAGACTGCCGGCAATCTTAACTTTTTCCTTTTGAGCAAATCCCATCATTACGCCGGCAAAAGCCAGGATGTACATTGCCATATCGAAATAGTCATTTTTAAGAGCAACAAGAATACCTGTAATTGTGGTTCCGATATTTGCTCCCATAATAATAGGTGTTGCCTGCATAAGAGTCATAACCCCTGCATTAACAAGACCGATAACCATTACGGATGTAGCAGATGAACTTTGAATAATCGCCGTAACGCCTGCACCAATGCCAACACCTGAAAATCTGTTATTGCTTATTCGCTCTAACAAGCGCTTCATTTCAATACCGGCACTTTTTTCAAGAGCATCGCCCATAAAATTCATACCGACAATGAAAACGCCAACGCCGGCCAATAACCAGATAAGGCTCTGAATTAGCTGCATAATGTCTTGCGGTGATAACATAGTCATTCTCCTTTTTATTTAGTGTTCATTAACAATAATAGGATTATTCATCCAAAGAGGATTATAACATCATTATTTTCGAAAATCAGCAGTTTTTTTGCATAAAAATGAAGGAAAGCGACATTTTTTGCCGAAGGTAAACATCATTTAAAAAGTCTCTTTTGTCAGATAGACAAAAGAGACTTTTTTGTTGGCAGGGGCAGTAGGATTCGAACCCACGACTTACAGTTTTGGAGACTGTCGCTCTACCAGCTGAACTATACCCCTATATTAAAACACTTTTCATATTATAACAGTAAATATTTATTTTGTCAATATGCTTTTTACGCTATTTTTCAAATTACTATTGCATATCCCTTTAAAATAGTGTAAAATTATAGTAAGGGGATTGGAGGGATAAAGTTATGAAAAATAACGACATTCTCAATACTGAAAATAACGAAAAGCAACTTAAAAAGAAAAAGCGAATTCAAGGCAGTGTTATCGCTTTAATTTTGGTTGTTTTTATTTTTTATCTTATATTCGGTTTTTTAGGAAAGCCCAATAATTTCAGAGCCTTAAACTATGCTCAGCTTATAAAGGACACTCCTAAAATAACTGACGCGGGCGTTGCAATCAGAATAAATGATACAGAAATAGAAAAAGAGGTCTGGGACTACTATTTTATGCGTGAGGCTCAGGAATATGCCGAAAACAACAATCTTCTCCTTGGAGATGTTGACTGGGACAAGGAAACCGTAAACTCTCAGACTGTTTTGGAAAAGGCGAAATATGATGCAACGGTTAAGCTTATTTCCGATATGGCTGTTTGCGAAAAAGCGCCTGAATGGGGAATTGCTTTAACTGACGAAGACCGCAAGAAAACAGTTGATATTGATGTCCGCCTTGGTCTTTTCGGGGAAAGTTCATACGAGCTCCTTGGCATAAAGGACGATGAAACTTACTATAAAATAAGAGACATTCTTATTTTGAAGGATAAGGTAAGAGAAGAGGTCAGCCTCAATATTGATAAATATTTTGCTGATACCGATTTAACTCTTTTTGCGTCAGATAAAAGTGCGACCGTAAGAGTTATTGAAATCCCTATCGGCGAGGGTAAAGTCCACAGAGCCAACGCCTATGCAAAGGCTGAGGAAATCAGAGAACGCCTCTTAAAGGGAGACGATTTTGATACGGTCTGGAAAGAGGTTGCAAGAGCGTATGTTGCAAATCAGGATGATATGGAATCCCCGATGATTGCAACAATTTATAAAGACTCAGTTGCCGCACCGTATAAAAATATGGAAACGGCGGCCTTATCTGCTAAAATCGACGAGATAAGCGATATTGTTGAAACCGACTATTCTTTTATGGTTATAAAGAGAGTTAAGGGTTACACCGAAGTTATAAATAAGCTTATCAAAGAAAGCGACATAAGCATAAACAAGGAGCTTATCGAGAAGAGCGAGATATAAGAAGCGGAGATGAAAAGTTTGAAAGAAATTCCCGTAGATAAAATAATAAAAGCCATAAAAGAAATGTGCATTGAGGCGAACTGCTATCTTAATGAAGACATTAAAAAGGCAATAGAGAATGGCTTTGAAAACGAGGAAAACCCCATTGCCAAAAGCGTTTTGGGGGACATTTTAAAGAATGCCGAAATCGCAAAAGAAAAGAATGCCCCAATCTGTCAGGATACAGGAATGGCGGTAATATTTCTCCAAATAGGACAGGAAGTTTGTTTTACGGGCGGCAACCTTTATGACGCCGTAAACGAGGGCGTAAGACAAGGTTATCAGGAAGGTTATTTAAGGAAATCCGTAGTAGCGGACCCTATAAGACGAGGCAATACAGAGGATAACACCCCTGCAATCATCCATACGGAAATTGCAGAAGGGGATAAGGTTAAAATAACAGTTGCTCCAAAAGGTTTTGGAAGCGAGAATATGAGCGCAATTAAAATGCTCAAGCCTTCTGAGGGCAGAGACGGAGTTGTAAAATTTGTTATTGAAACTGTTAAAAACGCAGGGAGCAACCCATGTCCTCCAATTGTGGTTGGGGTTGGAATCGGCGGCACATTTGAAAAGGCTGCAATCCTTTCTAAAAAGGCGCTTCTTAGGGATATAAGAGAAGACAATCCTGATGAATATTACAGCGAGCTTGAAAAAGAACTTCTCGAAAAAATAAACGAAACTAATGTTGGCCCTCAGGGCTTTGGGGGTAAGACAACGGCTCTCGGGGTAAATGTTGAAACATTTCCGACTCATATTGCGGGTCTTCCCGTTGCTGTTAATATAAGCTGTCATGTTACAAGACATTTAAGTCGGGAGATATAAAGAGGTGCTTGTATGGAATACATAATCGGTCAGTTTTTTGGGATATTGATGTCCATCTGTTGTTTTATCGGTCCGCTCTTCAAGAGAAAATGGATGATGCTTGTAAACACCATAGCGGCAAACATTTTCGTTATTTTAAGTCTTGTGTTTTTAAAGGAAATCGGTTCTGCGGTTTTTCTTAATTTAGTGGCTATAATTCAGAGCATTGTGTCTTTATACCATGTTCAAAAGGAGTCCAAAGTAACCCTTTTGGAACAGATAATTTTCTTTGTGTTATATGTTGGTTTTGGAATTTTTGGGATGGTAACTGCTCCCGATTTTGTATGGGGAATAAGCGCAAAGAATGCTTTGGAAATATTGCCGATTATCGGGGCGCTTTTCCTTATGATAAGCGTGTTTGTTCGGGATGAGCAGAAAACAAGATGGTTCAGCCTGGGAAACTGTCTTATATGGACGCTGTATTATGCCTTCGTTGGGACGACGGCAATTTTCGGGGAAATTTTCGGAGCAATAACAGTTATTGTTGCGTTGTATGCATACAGAAAAGGTGGCGCTCCTTCGAGAGATATAAAGAGGTAGTAGTATGAACTACATAATAGGTCAAAGCCTTGGGTTGATAGCATCGTGCGGCTCAATGATAAGTCCTTTCTTTAAGAAAAAGTGGATGATGCTTGTAAATACCATAGTGGCCAACACCTTGGTTGCGCTAAACTTTCTTCTTATCGGGCAAATAGGCTCTGCAATTTTTCTTAATCTTGTGGCGGTGGTGCAAGGAGCGGTGTCTTTATACCATGTTCGGACAGAAACAAAGATAAATCTTTTTGAAAAAATAATATTTTTACTTTTGTATGTAGGACTTGGAACTACGGGGATTGTAACTGCTCCCGACTTTGTATGGGAAATAAGCGCGAAAAACCTTATTGAGATACTCCCTATTGGGGGAGCCCTTTTCCTTATGATAGGGGTATTTGTTCGGGATGAACAAAAAACGAGAGCTTTTGGACTTTGCAATAATATATTGTGGATTACTTATGATGCAATCATAGGGACGACGGCAATTTTCGGGCCGGCTTTCGGGCTGATTTCCAATATTTCCGCATTATATAAATACAGAAAAAGAAAAGAATAAAACTTGTAAAAAATTATATTTATATATAATTTTAATATAAAACTCAGAAATGGAGGCAAAAGTATGACTTACAATTTAATTTGTAAACAAATCGAACTATCGGAGAGCAGTAAAGAAAAACTCCTTGCAAAGCTTAGGAAGATTGACAAATTCTTTGGCGATAGCGATGACTGCAAGATTGTTGTTTCACAGCAAAAAGATAAAATGATTCTGGAAATAACTATTCTTTACAAAGGATTTTTCATAAGAGCCGAAGCGAGAAACGAGGACTTGCAGACAGCAGCAGACATTTGCCTTGAAAATCTTGACAGACAAATAAGAAAAAATAAAACCCGCCTTGAAAAGAATATTCGTGGTGGCGGATTTGAAAATTATATATCTGTTGTTGATGAGCCAGATGATGTTACAGAGGACGAAATCAGCATTATAAAGAGAAAAAGGTTTGTTTCTAAACCGATGTCGCCGGAGGAAGCAGTTCTCCAGATGAATATGTTAGGCCACGATTTCTTTGTTTTCGCAAATCCCGAAACAATGGAAACAAACATAGTTTACAGAAGAAAAGACGGCAAATACGGCCTTATTGAAACAGAATAAAAGAGAAAAAGGAGTAGTGATTTTCACTACTCCTTTTATTTTTAAGACTTTTTGCGAAGGTTTATATATGCTTCTAAAAGGTCAACGCATTCCTCTGCGGAGAGCTTTGCCGAATCGATGGAAAGGTCATAGTTTTTGGCATTTCCCCACTCCTGATTGGTGTAGAAATTATAGTAATTTCCGCGCTTTTTATCAGCTTTTAAAACCGCTGTTTTTGCCTTTTTCTCATCAACGCCGTCGCGAATTGCAATTCGCTGTGTTCTGGTTTCCACATCTGCATAGATGAAGATTTTAATAACGCCCTCGGTCTCTCTAAGAACATAGTCTGCACAACGGCCTACAACGATGCAGGAGCCGTTTTGTGCAATCTTTTTTATAACATCGGACTGTATCTTGAAAATATGGTCGCTGTTTAGAAAGTCGCTGTAATGATTATAAAGACCTGTCCCCGGCTGCATACTCATAACAAGGGAGTAAAGAAAACTGTTCGTTGGCTTTTCATCAGAATTTTCAAACATTTTCTCAGAAAGCCCGCTCTCCTTTGCCGCCTCAACGATAAGTTCTTTATCGTAAAAGGGAATACCAAGCCTTTCTGCAAGCATTCTTCCTATTTTACGGCCGTCAGAACCAAGCTGTCTGCCGATTGTAATAACTATTTTTTCCATATCGTGTCCCCTTTGTCTGTTTTGTATATTTATTATATCATATTTTCGCGCCTTTTTCAATTGTTACATTTGAATAATAGTGCAAAAGGATTTCTGTATAGTTTTTCCCGTTCTTCGCCATCATATTGGCACCGTATTGGCTCATACCAACGCCGTGGCCTTTGCCTTTTGTAATAAAGGTTATGGAACTATCCGAAAGAGATACTTTAAAGTTTGCAGAGTTCAAACCAAAAAGGCTCCTGATTTCCACCCCTGAAAAGGTCTTGCCGCCGATTTCTATGGTCTTAACGGAGCCTCCCTGCGTCTTTTCAATTTCTCCAAGGTCCAGAGTTTCAACGCGCAGAATTTCTTTTGCCTCGGAAAGAGGAAAAGAGAACTCTTCCGTAAGATTTTCATAGGTAAGGTCGGCGCTGCTGTCGACAGAAATAAGATAAGGGACATCCCCGCCCCAGACATCCTTGGCGTTTTCGGTCTTTCCGCTGCTCACGGCATAAAAACAAGCCACAGCAATCTCGTCGTTATATGAAAGGTATTCTCCTTGGGTTTCTCTGACGGCGGAGCTTATTTTTTCAAGATATTCCTCCCCCTTGTCGCCCCAGTTTTCCATAGCCTCGGCAGAGGAGATATAAGCCTTGCAGTGAGAGGGGTTTGTGCAGACATCGGCATCAGGGTGGTCGGGATTCCCTTTTCCTTTTCGGCTTAAAATATAGCTCCGTGCCGCCACCGATTGAGCTTTGAGCGCCTCGATTTCATA
>JAFQRU010000021.1 GCA_017409915.1 Clostridia bacterium | reverse complement strand
GGAACTCATGTTCGTTACTGCAAGAAGTGCGGAGAAACAATAGGAGAATAATTACGGAAGGAGGTTCCAGTTAAATGAGACTTGAAGAACGCTATACAAAAGAAATCAAAGACGCTATGATGAAAAAGTATAACTACAAAAGTGTTATGCAGATTCCAAAGCTTGACAAGGTTGTTGTCAACATCGGCGTTGGCGAAGCAAAAGAAAATTCAAAGGCTATTGACAGCGCAATGAATGACCTTGAACTTATCACAGGTCAGAAGGCTGTTGTAACAAAGGCTAAGAAGTCAGTTGCTTCCTTCAAATTAAGAGAAGGAATGAGCATCGGCTGTAAGGTTACACTCAGAGGCTCGAAGATGTATGAGTTCGTTGACAGACTTTTCAACGCAGCTCTTCCCCGTGTTCGTGACTTCAGAGGTATAAACCCGAATTCATTTGACGGTAGAGGTAACTATTCCATGGGTATTAAGGAACAGCTTATATTCCCTGAAATAGATTATGATAAGATTGATAAGCTTAGAGGCATGGATATTATTTTCGTAACAACAGCTCAGACAGACGAAGAAGCAAGAGAGCTTCTTACACTTATGGGTGCACCGTTTACAAGATAATGAATTTTGCCAAGACTCTGTAAGAATGGAGGAAATATAAAGCATGGCTAAAAAGTCAATGGTTGTAAAACAGCAGAGAAAACAAAAGTATTCTACAAGAGAATACAACAGATGCAAAATCTGCGGAAGACCTCACGCTTACCTTCGTAAGTTTGGTATTTGCAGAATCTGCTTCCGTGAATTGGCATACAAGGGTCAAATTCCGGGTGTTAAGAAAGCTTCCTGGTAAGGAAGAGGCGGCGTAGCCGCAAAAGAATATTAAGAAACTCAAAAAAAGGGTTAAGTGGTTAAGATAATCAGTGCGGAAAGCCAAACTGACTCTTAAAATCCTATAAAAAGGAGGAAAAAATATGCACATTACAGATCCAATCGCAGATATGCTTACAAGAATCAGAAATGCAAATAATCAGAGACATGTAAGCGTAGATATTCCTGCGTCAAATATGAAAAAGGCAATCGCTAAGATTTTGCTTGATGAAGGATATGTTAAGAATGTTGAGTATATCGACGACGCAACACAGGGCGTTATCAGAATAACTCTTAAGTATGCTGAAAACAAGCATAAGGTTATTACAGGCCTTAAAAGAGTAAGTAAGCCGGGTCTTAGAATTTATGCTTCTTGCGAAGAACTTCCAAGAGTATTAAAGGGCCTCGGTATTGCCATTATCTCTACATCAAAGGGTATCATGACAGATAAGGAAGCTCGCCGTAACAATGTTGGCGGTGAAGTTTTAGCATTTATTTGGTAAGAAAGGAGGAATATTAAATGTCTCGTATAGGTAAGATGCCTATCGAAATCCCAGCAGGGGTTGAGGTTAAAGTAGGCGCAAACAACGAAGTTACTGTAAAAGGTGCTATGGGCACTTTAACACAGGAATTAAACAGCGATATGATTATCAAGGTAGACGGAAATGTAATCACTGTTGAAAGACCAAGTGAAAAGAAAGAACACAAGGCTTTACACGGATTAACCCGTACACTTATCGCAAATATGATTACAGGCGCAAGTCAGGGCTTTAAGAAAGAGCTTGAAATCAACGGTGTTGGTTACAGAGCTGCAAAGCAGGGCAATAAGCTTGTAATGAACCTTGGTTATTCTCATCAGGTTGAAATGGAAGAAATCGATGGCATAAAAATTGATGTTCCTCAGCCTAACCAGATTATAATCTCAGGTCCTGATAAGCAGAAGGTAGGTCAGTTCGCTGCGAATGTAAGAGAAAAGAGACCACCGGAACCTTATAAGGGTAAAGGTATCAAGTATATTGATGAAACTATCAGAAGAAAAGAAGGTAAAACAGGTTCTAAGAAGAAATAATCTTATTTTTAGGATTGATTTTATACTTCTATACCTAAACCGCAAGGAGGTGCGATTTTAATGATTAAAAGAAAGAACAGCGAGGCAGCAAGAAAGGCTCGTCACGCAAGAGTTCGCAGAAAGATATCCGGAACAGAGGCTTGTCCAAGACTCTGCGTATATAGAAGTCTTAAAAACATCTATGCTCAGATTATAGATGATACAACAGGTAAGACTTTAGTATCAGCTTCAACTCTCGATGCTGAGCTTAAAGCAAACTACGGCGGAAACTGCAGCGCAGCTAAGGCAGTAGGTGAGCTTATCGCAAAGAAAGCAGCAGAGAAGAACATTAAGGAAGTTGTATTTGACAGAGGCGGATATTTATATCACGGCCGTGTTGCAGAGCTTGCAGCAGGTGCTCGTGAAGGTGGCCTTGAATTCTAAGTTAAAAGAGGTGAAAAGATAAATGGCAGAAAGAGTAGAAAGAACAAGAAAACAGGAGCGTGTAGACGCAAGCGTTCTTGATATAAAAGAAACAGTAGTAACTCTTAACCGTGTTGCCAAGGTTGTAAAGGGCGGTAGAACATTCCGTTTCAGCGCATTAGTTGTTGTTGGTGACGAGAACGGCCATGTTGGATACGGTATGGGTAAGGCTGCTGAAATTTCTGATGCTATTAGAAAGGGTATTGATGACGCAAAGAAGAACATGATTACTGTTCCTATGGTTGGAACAACAATTCCTCACGAAGTAATCGGTGAATACGGTGCAGGAAGAGTTCTTTTAAAGCCTGCTTCTGTAGGTACTGGCGTTATCGCAGGCGGCGCGGTTCGTGCTGTGCTTGAGCTTGCAGGTATCAGAGATATCAGAACAAAATGTTTAAGAAGCAACAACCCTAAAAATGTTGTTTCCGCAACAGTTGAAGCTTTGGCAGCTCTCAAGAGCATTGAAGAAGTTGCTGAGCTCAGAGGCAGAAAGCCTGAAGAAATTTTAGGTTAAGCCTTATATAAATGAGATTGGAGGTTTATAACCTATGGCTAAAACATTAAAGGTTACACTTACAAAGAGTACAATCGGATGTAAGAAAGACCAGATTGCAACAGTTGAAGCACTCGGTTTAAGAAAGCTTCATCAGTGCGTAGAGAAACCTGACAACGCTCAAATCAGAGGTATGATATTTAAGGTTTCTCACCTTGTAAAGGTAGAAGAGGCGTAATATAGCGCCCAAAGAGAATAAATCAAAACTGTAAGAGGAGGTGTACTCAATATGAAACTTCATGAATTATCTCCGAGCGAAGGCTCAAAAAAGGATTATTTCAGAGTAGGTAGAGGCCACGGAAGCGGTAACGGCAAGACTAGCGGACGCGGTCATAAGGGTCAGAACGCTAGCAGCGGTGGCGGTGTTCGTCCTGGCTTTGAAGGTGGTCAGATGCCTATTTACAGAAGACTTCCAAAGCGTGGTTTCACAAACATTTTCGCAAAGGAATATGTTTCTGTTAATGTTGAAGCATTAAATAAACTTAAAAACGGAACTGAAGTAACAGCAGAAGTTTTAAAGGAAAACGGCATTATTTCTAAGATTTGTGACGGCGTTGTTATCTTAGGAAGAGGCGAAATCACAAAGTCTTTAACTGTTAAGGCTAAGAGATTTAGTAAGACAGCTGAAGAAAAGATTGTTGCTGCCGGTGGAAAGGTTGAGGTGATATAAGATGTTAGAAACCATTAAGAACGCATGGAAGATTGCTGATCTTAGAAAAAGAATCTTATATACACTTCTTATGATTGTAATTTTTCGTTTAGGGTCAGTTATCCCTGTTCCACTTCTCCAAGGCGATGTAATGGCTGAAATTTTTGCAAACAAAGAAAACACACTTTTCGGATTTATCAATATGGTATCCGGTGGCGCTTTCCAGAATGCAACAATTTTTGCGATGAGTATTACACCATACATTAACTCATCAATCATTATGCAGCTTCTTTGTGTTGCAATCCCAGCTCTTGAAAGATTGCAGAAAGAAGGAGAAGAAGGAAGAAAGAAAATTGCTCAGCTCATGAGATATGGCACAGTTGTTTTGGCTCTTATCCAGGCAATCGGTCTTTATTTCATGTTAAAGAGTGCAGTTGTTAATCCTGGCTTTTTAAGCGCATTTGTAATTGTTATAACATTTACAGCAGGTACAGCATTCCTTATGTGGCTCGGCGAACAGATTACTGACAAAGGAATCGGTAACGGTATTTCCCTTATCATCTTTGCAGGTATCGTATCCCGTGGTCCACAGCTCGTTATGTCTCTCTGGAACTATGCAACAGCAGGCAACTACGGCTGGATTGGCGTTTTAGCAATCATCATTGTTGCAATCGTTGTTATCGGGTTTGTTGTAACATTCAACGAAGCTGAAAGACGAATTCCTGTTCAGTATGCAAAGAGAGTAGTGGGCAGAAAAATGTATGGCGGTCAGAGCACTCATATTCCGATTAAGGTTACATCATCCGGTGTTATGCCTATCATTTTTGCTATGTCAATTATGGCATTCCCCGGAACAATTTGTTCCTTCTTCGGTGTTACAGCAAACTCTGAAGGCTTCTGGGGCTGGATGCTCAGAAATGTGTTTAACACAACAACAATAACTTATGGGGTATTCTACTTCATTCTTATTTTGTTCTTCACATATTTCTATACAGCAATTCAGTTCAACCCAATTGAAATTGCTAACAATATGAAACAGAACGGCGGTTTCGTTCCTGGCATCCGTCCGGGCAGACCAACATCTGATTTCGTTAGCAGAGTTTTATCAAAAATCACTTTGGTTGGTGCTATATTCTTAGGACTTATCGCAGTTCTTCCGATTTTCTTAAACACAGTTGTCGGAATGGCTGGCTTTGCGATCGGTGGAACATCAATCCTTATCGTAGTTGGTGTTGCTCTCGAAACTGTTAAGCAGCTCGAGTCCCAGATGGTTATGCGTCACTACAAGGGATTTTTAGAATAAGAAAATAAAGTTCTTAAACAGGGGATTGCCTCATAATTTGATTTTGAGGCAAACCCCTTGTGGAGTTTTATCAGCAGTTTGCAAATTCCACAAAATTATGGGGAAAAGATTGTAAATTCGAAAGGATTGGCGTTGTTATGAAACTTATTATTTTAGCAGCCCCCGGGGCAGGAAAAGGCACACAGGCAGAGCTGCTTTCAAAACATTTTAACATACCAACCATATCCACCGGCGCGATTCTTAGAAAGAATATCAGCGATGGACCAAGACTTGGTGAAATTGCCGGCAAATATATAAACGACGGAAAATTCGTTCCTGATGAGGTTATGATAGAGGTTGTTTCAGATCGTCTCAGTAAGGACGACTGCAAGAATGGATTTATCTTAGATGGTTTTCCAAGAAATATTGCTCAGGCGGAAGCTCTCGATAAGTCTGATATTGAAATCGATGTAGTTTTAACTATTGAAGTTGCCGATGAGACTATTATTGAAAGACTCGGCGGAAGACTTGAATGTAAAAACTGCGGAAGCACCTATCATAAGGTTCACAGGATTCCAAAGGTGGAAGGCGTTTGCGATAATTGCGGTGGCAATTTGGTTACAAGAGCAGACGATAAACCTGAAACCGTTAAAGAGCGTCTTAACACATACCATAGTCAGACAGAGCCTCTTAAAAAGTATTATGAGGAAAAAGGTATGCTTAAAATTGCTTATGGTAAGGAGAATATTTCCGATACAGCCAATGAGGTTTTAAAGGTTCTCGGAGAGTAGAGATATGATAAATATTAAATCAAAATCTGAAATAGAGCTGATGAAAATCGCAGGCAGAGTAACAGGCGAAGCCCTTAAAAGAGTTGAGGAAGCGGTTAAAGTGGGGGTTACCACGAAAGAGCTTAATGATATTGCTGAAAAATATATCAGAAGTCAGGGCTGCATCCCTTCCTTTAAAAACTATAACGGTTTTCCGGGAAGTGTCTGTGCCAGCGTGAACGAGGTTATTATCCATGGATTCCCAAACAATAAGCCTCTTTCAGAGGGGGATATAGTGAGCATTGATGTTGGTGCTTGTTATAAAGGCTATCACGGCGATGCGGCAAGAACCTTCGGTGTAGGAAGAATCAGCAGTGAGGCTCAGCGCCTTATTGATGTAACCCGTGAAAGTTTCTTTCGCGGAGCAGAGTTTGCCAAAGAAGGTTTCCGCATAAGAGATATTTCCTCTGCAATCCAAGGCTATGTCGAAGAAAACGGTTTTAGTGTTCTTCGTGACTATTGCGGACACGGAATCGGCGCTCATCTCCATGAGGAGCCGGATATCCCAAATTATGTATGCTTAAACAGAGGGCCAAGGCTTAAAGCCGGAATGGCGATTGCTGTTGAACCTATGGTTAATCAGGGCGCGAAAGAATACTTTGTTGCCGACGATGGCTGGGCAGTTTTAACTGCGGACGGAAAATTATCCGCCCATTATGAAAATACGATTTTGATAACAGACGGTGAGCCCGTTTTACTTACATTAGTTGACTGATATGGAGGGCGAAATGAATAACCCGGTTAAGTTTTCTCCCGGAGATATCGTAAAGTCTGTGTCAGGAAGAGATAAAGATAAGGCTTTTGTTGTTATGTCTTTTGAAAATAATCTGGCGGGAATTTGCGATGGCAAGCTTCGGAAGATAGATAAAATCAAAAAGAAAAACCCAAAGCATATAAAACTTTTGGGCGAAGTTACAAAAGAATTTAAAGACCTGCTTGAATGTGGCGGAGAAATTACAAATGCCCAGGTAAAGCAGGAAATCAAAATTTTTGAGAGCAAATAATGAAAGGGGGATATGTTTGTGGCAAAGGAAGATGTTTTGGAAGTAGAAGGTAAAGTTTTAGAAGCACTGCCTAATGCAATGTTTCAGGTTGAACTTGAAAACGGACACAAAATTTTAGCGCACATTTCCGGCAAACTCAGAATGCATTATATAAGAATTTTGCCAGGAGATACAGTAACGGTTGAAATCTCACCTTATGATTTAACAAAAGGTAGAATTACCTGGCGTGCTAAGTAAAAAAACTTAGGAAAATAGCGAAAAAGCATTGACAAAATAGGACTTTGTTGATATAATAGTTAGGTTAGCAATGCCCTCTGGGCAGGAACTAATAATTTCTATAGGAGGTGAAGGAAAATGAAAGTAAGCCCTTCAGTAAAACCTATCTGTGAAAAGTGTAAAATAATTAGAAGAAAAGGTAAGGTAATGGTTATCTGTGAAAATCCTCGTCATAAGCAGAAGCAGGGTTAATCAGGGGACAAACCTTAAATTTTCAAGAGCAGGGTTAGGCTTATAAACCACTTTGAAATGTTTTTTAAAAAACTTTCGTATAAGCTGATGTTTCGGAGGAGGAAAAGCCTTCGAAGATAAGTGAAATTCTGCTCCATACTTTTCAAAAAATAATAATTTATGGAGGTGAATTGGAGTATGGCACGTATAGCAGGTGTTGACTTACCAAACGAAAAGAGAGTTGAAATCGGATTAACTTATATATTCGGTATCGGTCTTTCTACATCAAAGAAAATCTTGGCAGCAACAGGAATCAATCCTGACACAAGAGTTCGTGATTTAACAGAGGAAGAAGTTTCTGCCCTCAGAGCAGAAATCGACAATTACAGCGTTGAAGGTGACCTTCGTCGCGATGTTGCTCTCGATATTAAGCGTCTTATTGAAATCAACTGTTACAGAGGTCTTCGTCACAGAAAGAGCCTTCCTGTAAGAGGACAGCGTTCAAAGACAAATGCGAGAACCAGAAAAGGCCCTAGAAAAACTATGGCTAACAAAAAGAAATAATACTTTTTTATTGAATATGGAATTTGCGTTTTAGCGCATCTTCAGGAGGTGAATTAACTATGGCAAAGGCAGTAAAGAAGACCAGACGTCGTAGAGAAAAGAAAAATATAGAACGCGGTGCTGCTCATATCAAGTCTACATTTAACAATACAATTGTTACAATTACAGACACAGAAGGTAATGCACTTTCTTGGGCAAGTGCTGGCGGCTTGGGCTTTAGAGGTTCAAGAAAAAGCACACCATTCGCAGCTCAGATGGCTGCAGAAACAGCGGCAAAAGCTGCTATGGAACACGGCCTTAAATATGTTGAAGTATATGTTAAGGGACCAGGTAGCGGTAGAGAAGCTGCAATTCGTGCACTTCAGGTTGCAGGACTTGAAGTTAATATGATTAAGGATGTTACACCTATTCCTCACAATGGTTGTAGACCACCTAAGAGAAGAAGGGTATAATTACAGGAGGTGAATTGTAAATGGCAAGATATACTGAATCAGTTTGCAGAATATGCAGACGAGAAGGACAGAAGTTATTCTTAAAGGGTGACAGATGTTACACAGATAAGTGCGCTATCGCAAGACGCGCATACGCTCCGGGCCAGCACGGTCAGGGTCGTCACAAGCTCTCCGGCTACGGCATGCAGCTTCGTGAAAAGCAGAAGGTTAGACGCGCTTATGGTATTTTAGAAAAGCAGTTTGCTCATTATTTTGAGCTTGCTAATAAAAAGCAGGGTGTTACAGGTGAAAACCTCTTAACACTTATCGAAAGAAGACTTGACAATGTTGTTTACAGACTCGGCCTTGCAGTTTCAAGACCTGAGGCTAGACAGCTCGTATCTCATGCTCATTTCTTAGTAAACGGCAAGAAGGTTAACATTCCTTCTTATCTCGTTAAGGTTGGCGATGTTATCACAGTTGCTGAGACAAGCCGTAAGAGCACTAAGTTCGATACAGTTCTCGCTTCAACAGAAGGAAGAGCTGTTCCAAAGTGGCTTGATATGAACAAGGATACTTTAGAAGGTAAAGTAGTTGCATTTGCAGAAAGAGATGATATCGATCTTCCAATCGAGGAACACCTTATCGTCGAACTTTACAGCAAATAATCTGCATAGCATAGGATTTATCCTTTGCTACGGCCCTAAATGGTACCTTTGGTACAAAATAGAAACAATTAGAAAATAAGGAGGGCTAAATATGATAGAAATCGAAAAACCAAAAGTAGAGTGCGTTTCCATTTCTGAGGACGAAAAATACGGAAAGTTTGTTGTTGACCCCCTTGAAAGAGGCTACGGCATAACACTTGGTAACTCACTTAGAAGAATTCTTCTTTCATCTCTTCCGGGCGCTGCGGTAACTTCTGTTAAGATTGAGAATGTTAACCACGAATTCTCAACAATCCCTGGCGTTAAGGAAGATGTTACGGAAATTATACTTAACATTAAGTCCCTTGCTGTTAAGCTTCACGCTGACGGACCTAAGACGGTTTATATTAACCACGAAGGTGCAGGCGAGATTTGTGCAAGAGATATTAAGTGTGACTCTGATGTTGAAATTGTAAACGGCGATTTACACATTGCAACACTTAACGAAGATGCAAAGCTCTTTATGGAGCTTACTCTCGATAAGGGCAGAGGATATGTTTCCGCTGACAAGAATAAGCAGATGCTTCAGCCTATCGTTGGCTTAATCCCGGTAGATTCTATCTACACTCCGGTTGAAAAAGTTAACTATACGGTTGAAAATACAAGAGTTGGTCAGATTACAGATTATGACAAGCTCATTTTAGAAGTCTGGACAAACGGAACAATTAATCCGCCGGACGCTGTATCCCTCGGCGCTAAGATAATGAATGAACACTTAAATCTGTTCATTGATTTATCTGACAGAGCTAAGGAAACAGAATTCTTGGTTGAAAAGGGCGAAAGCAAGATTGTTAAAGTCCTTGAAACAACCATTGAAGAACTCGACTTATCAGTTCGTTCTTACAACTGTTTAAAGAGAGCAGGCATTAACACTGTTCAGGATTTAACAGCTCGTAGCGAAAACGATATGATGAAGGTTAGAAATCTCGGACGCAAATCACTAGAAGAAGTTATTGCAAAACTTGCTTCTATGGGACTTGCTCTTGCAAATGACGAAGAATAGTTGTTTGCTGTTAGTTTCACTGGAAAACAGTGAAGAATTATTTGAAAGAGGTGAATAGTATGGCAATCCAAAGAAAATTAGGAAGACCTACAGATCAGAGAAAAGCGATGCTCAGAAACCTTACAACTTCTTTCCTTGAAAACGGTAAGATTGAAACAACAGTTACTCGTGCTAAGGAAGTACAGAAGTTGGCTGATAAAATGATTACTCTTGGTAAGAAAAATACTCTTCATACAAGACGCCAGGCTCTTGCTTGGATCACAAAAGAGGATGTTGTTACAAAGTTATTTGCGGAAATCGCTCCGAAATATGCTGAGCGTAACGGCGGTTACACAAGAGTTATAAAGATTGGCCCAAGACGCGGTGACGCCGCTGAGGTTGCAGTATTGGAACTCGTTTAATTAAAAACAAAACCCACAGGTATTTCCCTGTGGGTTTTTGGTTGCAAGTTATTAAAATATGTTTACTTTCAGAATATAATATGATATAATCGTTTTGTAAAATTTTAGTGCGGAGGCATAAAAATGGAAATTATAGAAATGCTTATTGAAAATCTGTCTGCTATTTCCTGGCAGATGATTGTTATGTGGATAATCGGCGGAATTCTCATTTATCTTGCCATCAAGAAGGATATGGAGCCAACTCTCCTTCTCCCTATGGGATTTGGAGCAATACTTGTAAACCTTCCGTTCAGCAGCGTTATTGCAGAGGAAGGAGTTTTAACAACCCTCTTTAATGCAGGCATCGC